>NZ_JBHWUR010000105.1:0-26888 GCF_042737755.1 Streptomyces sp. NPDC059994 | reverse complement strand
CGTTTCCGCCGGGTCGCCGGTCGGAGCCTCCTGCACCACCACGCGGGAGGCTTGGGGCAGTTCGTCCGCTTCGAAGGTCAGCGCCTTCAGCTGGGTAGCGGTCACCGGCGGCCGCGCACTACTGGTGGGCGTGGCTGTTGGCACCGCCTCCGGGTTGCTTCGTGCCCCGCCTCCGCAGCCGGACACCGCGAACACTCCCGCGACCAGCACGCCACTGGCCAGCCATCGTCGCACCACCATGGCATCCACCCCCGGCGGTGATCCTAACGGCTGCGGCGAAGACACCGTGGTGGGGCGGCTCATCCAGGACGCAGTGCGCAGCACCGTGTCGGTCACGAAAGGGGCCCGCCTGAGCGGAGGCGTGGGCGCGCGAACCTACATCAAGGGACCTTGAATTGAACCGGGGCCAGCCGGGCAGGCCTGCCCCAAGGCTCATGCTGCCCAGGAACCGGCCCTGCTGCGCGGGATGCCGCGCCCCGCCGGCGGTGTCGGTCCGTGAACACGGCGCTGGTCGCGGGGACGGCTCCCGGGGCCCGGTGCGCGCGCTGAGCGGCCGATCAGCCAGGATGGCCCGGAGCGCACAGTGACGAGCGGGAAGCGGGGGTTGGGTGTGAGCCAGCAGCAGCCGGGCGGATGGTATGGGCCTCAGCAGGCGCCGGGGCCTGGGTTCGGGCCTGCCTATGATCCGGTGTCAGTGCCGCCGCAGCGCCGGAAGACGGGCCGGATGGTGCTGCTCGCCGTGGGCGTGACGTGCGCGGTGGTGGCCGCCGCGGCGGCCGGATATTTGTACGGCCACCGCACCAGCGCAACCGGCACGACGAGCGCCACCGGCACAGCCAGGAGCACGCCGTCCCCGTCCGGTGCGTATGTGCTCACCACCCCGCAAAGCGTGCTGAGCGGAGCCTTCGTCGTCGATCCGAAAAATACGACTCCTGCCCCCGCGACGGCCGCACGCGACTATGCCGACCTCGGCATCACGAGCCCCATACCTGTATCCATCTCGTACAAATCGAACAGCTCCGCCTCGGAGCAGACCGTCCAGCTGACCGGGGCCTGGGGCACGCTCAGCGATCCCGAGCAGGTCATCGACCGGCACTTCGCGAAGATCGCCAAGGACGCCGCCCTGGACACGGCCAGTCACGCCGCGCTGGTCGGCCCCCTCCAGACGATGCATCCCACCGGACTGGGCGACGCCGTGATGAAGTGTCAGAACTTCCGTACGGACATCCAAAAGATCCCCACCACGTCCCCCGTCTGCGCCTGGGCCGATCACTACACCTTCGGGGAAGTCATGGTCTTCGACCCCGGCGCCCTGCGTCATGGCGGCATCGGCGTCAGCCTCGGCGAGAACGCCGACACCGCCGCCAGGATCCGCAACGACGCCCGCACACCCCGCCACTAGTACTCCCGCCGTATTTCTCCATTACCGCTGGTCAACGGCTTGGATGTGGGGAGTGTAGCGAGGTGGGGTGGGGTGGGGTGCGGGGCGGTCTTGGCGGACCGTCCCGCGAACGTGTGGCCACGCCGCATGTAGTGACAGTGTCGGGCGCGTGCTTGGTGGCGGCGTCTCCAGTGCGACCACCTCACTGCGTGATCGCGTCGTGCAGGACGGCGTTGGGGTTCACCTGCCAGCAGACGGCGGATTTCGGCCGGGGCGAGGTCCACGAGGTCGGGTGTGTCGGCCGCGTCACCCCCTTTTCGTGTTCTTGGACGGCCATGGCCGCGAGGAAGATGTGCGCGAGCATGACGAGAGTGACGTGCCGGTACCAGCCGACGTAACGGCGGACTTCGTACTGGTCCAGGCCGCATTCGTTCTTCGCGCTCTGGAAGCACTCCTCGATCTTCCAGCGGCAGCCCGCGATGCGGGCCAGGTCGGTAATCGTGGCGTCCAAAGGGGCACTGGCCAGGTAATAGGCGATCTCTTCGGGCCTGGTGATGCTGCGGGGCGGCCGAGCATCCAGCGTTGCCGCGTGGACTTGTCGCCGTCGAATTCCCAGACGGCCGGCAACCGGGCCGCTGCCCAGGCGTAGAGCCGCGGTCCTTTGGCGCCATCTCCGCAGGACAGACGTTGCCACGCTCTGGCGGGGCCTGGCCGATGAGGTAGTCGATGCGCGGACCATGGACCTGCTGCGACTTGGGCACCGCCACGACATAGGAGGGGCCGGCATCTTCCAGAGAACGACGGAAACGGGAGTCCTCGCCGTAAGCAGAGTCCGCGGTGACCCAGGAAAGACCAGCGGGGGAGCCCATGACCCGCGGGATCATGGAACGAGCGAGGTCGTTCTTGGCCGTGAAGTCGCGCTCGTCGGGGGCCTGGGCCGCTCGGCAGCGCTCGCGGTCCTCGGTCCAGGACTTGGGCAGGTAGAGCTCGCGGTCGACCAGGGCGTGACCGCGGGTGGTGGCATAGGCGGCGAATACGCCGATCTGGCAGTTCTCGGTGCGGCCTGGGGCCTGCCGATCACACCGAACGCCTTCCACGGCGACTGGAACTACACGCTGGCTCCCGTCCCACCTCGAACGCCAGACGCGCCGGCAAATACTCGCCAGACCGACCCGGCCCTGACCACGATGCTCACCGATCCGGCCTTGACCGGCATGTCACGCATCGCCTTCGAGCAATTGGTGGTGGTCTCGGAACCCTACTGGGACGCCATGGCCGCGGCAGCATTCCAGCGACGCTTCCACCGCCCGCGCAGCTACCTCCACCCGCAGACCAGCAGCGTGGACCACCTCCACCGGCTCCTGGCAGCCATCTTGCGCCGCCGAAGGGCGGTGACCATTACGTTCCTGGCCCAATTGCTGGGCGTCAACCGCACCAACCTGTCCATCCAGTACCAGGACGGAAAGCGGCTCCTGGACCTGCACCGGGTCCTCGTCACACCTATACCCGGATCGGCCGCCCGCACATTGGAACAGCTGCGCGCCCGAGTCACTCCCACCCAAACCCGTCGCTGACAGTTATTCAAATACAGGCCCCGGCGGTGCCGGAGTACTGCCGATGCACGCCCGCCGAACGACTGTCCTTCTTCAGGAACCCGGTGTCATCGACAATGAGGACGGCATCCCGGTCCCCAAGGTGCTCCACGACGTAGTCGCGCACGTCATCCAGGACCTCGTCGGCGTCCCACTCGATCCGGTTCAGCAGGCGGTGGATACGGTCAGGGCCCGTATGCCCGGCCTCCTCCGCGAGCGTCCAGCCATTCTTCCGCTCCAGCGGAGCGATCAACCCTCGCATATACGCGAGCGCCGACTGCCGCGGTTCTTCCCGGCTGAAGCGGTGCACGAACCGCTCGTGCACCGCACCCAATTGCCCAGCCCACAAACTGACATCCGCAAGGACCCCACCCATAACCACACCAACGACCAAGCTGGCCACCAGTCACAGCAAGCACCGTTGCAGAACTGAATCCCCGTTTCCGGCCCCCGGCCCTCGCGTATCCGCCCCCTGGGAACAACTGACGGCTGTCGGGACAACCGGGAGGCGCCCTATCGGCGGACCGCCGAGATCAGTCCGCCGGACTGCTCCTCGTGCTGCGGCGGGGTGGTGATCGGGCGGCCGTAGGCGGCGGCGCGCTCTCGCAGGGTGTGGCTGGTGGCCTTCCAGCCGTGCCCGGCCAGCCAGTCCACCGGGTCGTCGGGCATCTCCGAGAGCCACATGGACGCCGCCGATCCCGGCGCGGCATCCGCGCGGAAGCGCTCGATCACGCCGCGCGGGCTCAGCGTCAGCCCCATCCGGCTGCCCGGCGCCGACTGCGCGCTGATCCGGGCCAGCAGCAGCTCCACCGCGTCCTCGGGGAGGTAGATCAGCAGTCCTTCGGCGATCCATACGGTCGGCACCGCCGGGTCGTGTCCTGCGGCGGCCAGCGCGGCTGGCCAGTCCTCGCGCAGATCCACCGCGACGGTGATCCGCTCGCAGCGTGCGACGGCCCGCTCCTGGCGCAGTACCGAAGACTTGAAGTCCAGTGGCGCGGCGGTGTCGACCTCGAACAGCCGGGTGCCCTTGGGCCAGTCCATCCGGAAGGCCCGGCTGTCCATGCCGGCGCCGAGCAGCACGACCTGGCGGACCCCGGACGCACAGGCCTGCTGCAACAGGTCGTCGAGGAATTTCGTCCTGATGACGATGGAGTACGACACGGCCAGTCGGCGCAGGTGCGCGGCCTCGTCGGGCAGCGGCGGCGAGGAGGGCCCCAGGCCGCCGGCGGTGGCGAAGGCCTGTGCCAGCGGGTCGCGGAACAGCGCGTTCTCCCGCTCGCTCTCCAGCGCCCGCACCCTGGCCACCCCCACCGCCGTGGCCCACACTCCCGACGGCCGCACCCGCTCCTGCTCATCAGTCACCACGCCAGCCTACGGTCGATTTCAAGGAGTCCTGCCCGTCCTGGCGGGGGAGGCATCGAAGGTGCGGACCGGCTGCGCTGGTGCTGCCATCGGTGCGCGTCCACGAGGACCCGCGCTTGCCCGCGTGCGTGGCCTTCGAGGCCACGGCGAGCGCGGAACTCGCCCGCACAGCCGCAGTCGGCACGCTGGAGATCGAATACGTCCTCGCCTTCTTCCTGGACCGCACGCTCGGCGGAGGTGGTTCGGCCCGTGCGGTGAACACCCTGCGGGTGGCCGTGGACGCGGGCCTCTTCCCCGCCTGCCGCGCGGCTGTCTTCGCCTCCCAGCCCAGGACGCAGACCATGGACGGTTCCCTCCCGACTTCCTCCTGGCGGTCGCCGATCAGGTGCCGGGCCCGCGCGTCGCGACCTTCGACCGCGGGATCCGCACCAACACCGATGCGGCATGGGCGGCAGCCTGCGCGCCGGCGCCGGCGCCGCGCAGGGGCGGGGCAGCGCGGCCTCTCTGCGGCGGATCCTCGGCGTCGAGCGGGCCGGCTCCGCCGAGCCTGGTGCGTGCCGCCGACCTGACACCAGGGCCGCGACGGACGCCCATGTGCTTGATGCGCCGGCGCGTGGCGTCCACCCGCCGCAGTCGTCGGGGCGTGTGCGCCGCCTCCCGAAGGGGAAGCTGGCCGCGGACATGGTCGGCCTTGCGAGCGCGGCCTGTCTATACCGACGGGCTTCACCGATGCGGGCCGCGCGACGAAGGAGCGCGTTGAGGCCCTGGCCGACGGGCTTGCCGCCGCGCCGTACGAGGCGCTGTCTTGCGCGGAACGTGATGGGCTGGTCGCGGAGCTCGAGCCCGTCACCGCGGTTCTGGTGGCGGCGGGATCGCGGTGACGGGCTGAGGCTGACGGGACGGGGCCCGCCGTGCGGTACGGCGAGTCTTCCCGACGCCGGAGCTCGGGCCTGAAGTGCGCGGCCCGAGCGTCGGCTTGCCGGCGGCATTGCGAGGCCGACGCGGAGCAGAGGTGTCTGGCTGCCGCGCGGGTGGCCGGCCGGGTGGGTCGTATGGCCGGCCACCCGTGGTGTGCCGCTCATTCGATGCCATGGGGTCTGGCCTGTGCTCCCGGCGGCGGTGGAGGGCGCAACCATGTTGGCTGCCGCCGGGGTGAGTTCAGGGGACGAGGATCACTGTCTTTCCGGCAAGCCGGCCGCTACCGGCGTCCTCGTGCACGGCGGCCAGCTCGGCCACCGGGCGGCGGGCAGCGATGTGGAGTCGGAGCTTGCCGGCGTCCACCTTCGTGACCAGCTCGGTGAGTTGGGCCCGGTCGCTGCGGACCCACAGGCTCGCGCTGCGTACCTTGCGGGTGTTGTCCTCGGGGATCGGGCCGGCCGTGCTGGCGGCGATGCCGCCGTCGGCGACGTAGTTCGTCAGCTGCGTGAGCTCCTCGGGGGAGAGGCGCACGTGGTTGACCACGGCCTGGAACGGGCCGCCGACGGCAGCCGGGCCTGCGGCGGGAGTGAGGGGGGCGACGACTTGGCGAGCGCCGTAGCTCCGGAGGCGGTCGGCGTGCTGTGGCGTGTCGACCGCGGTCACGTGGGCTCCTGCCTCGGCGGCGAGCTGCACCACGAGGCTGCCTACCGCGCCTGCGGCCCCGTTGACCAGGACGGACTGGCCGGGCTGAAGCTCGGCCAGCTCGAACACCGTCTGCCAGGCCGCCAGCCCGGTCAGGGGCAGCGCTGCGGCGTCGGTCAGCTCGACTGTCCGGGGAGCCGGGGCGAGGGACTCGGCCGGGGCGAGCACGTACTCGGCGGCGGCTCCGGCGGAGTCCAGGGGCAGCATCGCCACGACTCGGTCACCGAGGTTGAGACCCGTTACTTCCGCGCCGAGTCCAGCGACGGTGCCCGCCAGGTCGATCCCCGGCACGTAGGGGAGGGTGATCGGGATCATCTCGGCGAGCACGCCGGCGCGGATGTGATCGTCGACCGGGTTGAACGACGTGGCTGCCACCCGCACCAGCACCTGCCCGGCGCCGGGGACCGGACGGTCGACGTCCTCGTAGCGCAGGACCTCACTGCTGCCGAACTCGTGGAAACGGATTGTCTTCATGGCGCTTTCCTCCGGGGGAGTTGATGGCGTCGCCGCGGGGCGAGGCGATCAGGCGGGAAGGGTGGAGCGAGTCGAGACGTTCGGGTCTCAGGTCAGCTGGACGGACCGGGTGGAGTTGCCCATCACCATGCGGTCGATGGCGCTCACGGCGCTGGCGGGGTCGTCGGCGGCGCCGACGGTGAGGAGCAGCGGGACGAAGTGATCGGCCGTCGGGTGGGCGATCGCGGCGCTGGGCGCCTTGGTGCGGTAGTCGGCCAGAGCGTCCGCGTCGCCGCGGCTGAGGGCGTCGACGGCCCATTCGTCGAAGGCCGCGGTGTGGGCGGCGAGTTCTGGTCGGCGGAAGACGGCGAAGCTGTGCGTCATGAAGCCGGAGCCGAGGACGAGGATGCCTTCGTCGCGCAGGGGCCGCAGACGCATCCCGAGTTCGAGCAGGGCGCTGGTCTCGGAACTGGGCATCGACAGCTGTACGACGGGGATGTCAGCCGCAGGGTACATGGCCATGAGCGGGATGAAGGCGCCGTGGTCGAGGCCGCGGTCGGTGAACTCGTGTACCGGCGTGGGGCCCAGCAGGCCCGTAAGCCGCCGTGCGAGGTCGGTGGCGTTGGGGGTCGTGTAGGGGAGGGTCTTGTAGCGGGGGTGGAAGCCGCTGAAGTCGTAGTACAGCGGGGTGTCGGCCGCGGCTGCGGATATCGCGGCCGGTGCGTGTTCCCAGTGGGCTGAGATGACGACGATGGCCCGGGGCTTGGGCATGGACTGTGCCCAGTCGAAGAGGTCGCCGAGCCACTGCGGGTCGTCGAGGGTGAACGGTGCCCCGTGGCTGACGAAGAGGCTGGGTAAGGGGCCGTCGGAGGGGTTCCATGCCTGCTGCTCGCGTGCCTGGGGCAGGACGCGGGCAAGGAGGTCGTCGTAGGCCGCGGCCGGTGGCCGTGCGGGGAACGGGGAAGTCAGGCCGTTGGGGGAGGCCAGACTGGTTGTGGTGGTCATGGACATCAGCTCCTTCACTTGCCTTGGCAAGTGAAAAAGTAACTCATCATCACTTGCCCAGGCAAGTCATTGGAGTTGCCTGGGAAAGTATGATGGGGCTCATGAACACCCAGTCACCCTGGCTCGACGACGACCAGCAGGCCCTGTGGCAGGAACTCCTGACCGTCGTCATCGCCCTACCGGCAGCCCTCGACCGGCAGTTGCAGCGAGACGCGGGCATCTCCAACTTCGAGTACGGAGTGCTGGCCCGGCTGTCCATGGCCGATGAGGCCACGATGCGGCTCAGCGACCTGGCGAGGCTCTGCGACAGCACCCAGCCCCGCCTGTCGAAGCTGATGGACCGCTTCGAAGCCCGGGACTGGGCCACCCGCCGTCCCGACCCCGGCGACGGCAGGTACACCCTCGCCACCCTGACCGACACCGGCCGTCGAAAGCTCGCCGACAGTGCACCCGAACACGTCGCGCAGGTGAAGCGGCTCGTGTTCGATCCCCTCAGCGCCGCCCAACGCCGCCACCTTGAGGCCGCACTGGTCCGTATCGCCGCTACCGTGCGCCAGGAACTCGAAGGAGGCTGAGCCCTGTCCTCGCACGAGCCTTTCCTCACCCCGCTACTGCTCGTCGACATGCTTCTCGCGCTGGCTGGGCAACGCTGCGAAGGCTGGGGACAAGGCGCCGTCCGACGCGGTGAGGACGGTCGAGCGAGCGCCGTCCTCCACTGTGATCACATGGCTCATCGTGGCGCGGGCAGGGATGGCCTGCCCGGAATCCGAGGTGGCTGTCGCTGAGCCGGGCGAAGGGCAGGGTGTTCGGGCCGTTCACCGCCTGTCGGTGTTCGCTGGAGCCGGCGACGTGGCCGTAGGCCTCGCCGTCGGCAGGGTGAGAATGATCGCCGACCCGGACCAGGCCGAGAGCCACATGAGTTGACGCCGGGTCATACGGCGGGGAAGTGCCGGCGTTCAAGGGCGCACCACCACACGGGCGGGGCCATGCCCCGCTCTTTCCGCAAGTAGCGCCCGGGGCTGCGGAGTTGGGGGCGAACCGCCGCGGTCGCGGTTGCGGTCACCGGGCGTACCCCTCTGAGCTGCGGTGAACGCGGACGGAGCTGTGTCTGCGTGGAGCGCATGAGATGCCGTAGGGGGGCAGCTCTTGGGTCAGCTCGACCACGTACACCGCCCGGGCCGCGCCGGCCGAAGGTTCTCGCCCACGCCATCAACTGCTGTGGGAGTCTGGGTGATGGCTGCCTTGGCCTGGCGCCAGATCAACACCGCGCGCCCGTGGGGCATTGAGTGCGTCGACCCGTACCCGGACCGTCTCGTGCTCCGCTTCGAGCGCGCCACGGCCGAGCCGCTGCGTTGTTGGACTTTTGGGGGCGGACGGTTGGACGTTCACCCGGGGGGCGCGGTGGGGTCTTCTGGTGGACATCCCGGGTCACTAGCGTTCCCCCGTACACACCTCACACGACTCAGGAGGGTCAGTTGGCCACGGACAACGCAGGCGGCATCTCACGGCGGCGACTGTTCGCACTGGGTGGCGGCGCCCTCGGCGCAGCCACGGCCGCCTCCCTGCTGCCGCCCTCGCTGCAGACCGCGATGGCCGCAGGCCCCCCGGCCGGCGGCCTCAGCGCGGTCAAGCACGTCGTGATCCTCATGCAGGAGAACCGGTCCTTCGACCACTACTTCGGCACCCTGCGCGGAGTCCGCGGCTTCGGTGATCGCAATGCCCTTCAACTCCCGGACGGCAAGCCCGTGTTCGAGCAGCCGGGGCCGCTGGACAGCACCGTTCTGCCCTTCCCCGTGCGCGGCGCTGCCGCCACCCAGCAGAAGGACCTCCAGTACATAGGGGCCCTCGACCACTCCTGGGGCGGCGGGACCAAGGCCTGGAACGGCGGCTGGATGGACAACTGGGTGTCCGCCAAGACCTCGGCGACCATGGCGTACTACGACCGCCAGGACATCCCGCTGCACTATGAGCTCGCCGACACCTTCACTGTTTGCGACGCCTATCACTCCTCCATCCACAGCTCCACCAGTCCCAACCGCAACCACCTGTGGAGCGGGAAGACCGGGTTCGAGCCGGGCGGCCAGCGGGCCGTCGGCAACGACGCCTACGACGAGGGCACCCACCCTGGGTACGACTGGGGCACCTACGCCGAGCGGCTGGAGAAGGCTGGGCGCAGCTGGAAGACGTACACCGAGTGGGAGAACTTCACCGACAACCAGATCGAGTTCTTCACCACCTTCAAGGCGATCGCGCGCAAGGCGCTGGCCAGGACGGGTGGGCACACGTTCATGGAGTCCTTCTACTCCGTCGTACGCGACGCCCCCAGCGACGTCGAGCGCCAGCGGCTCCTCGGGCTGCTCGACCAGGGAGTTGCCACCCTCACCGAGGCCGAACGCAGCCTGTTCGAGCGGGGGCTGAGGCGGGTGCCGACCGGGACGCTCGCCGACGCCTTCGGCAAGGACGTCGCCGCCGGCACCCTGCCGGAGGTCTCCTATCTGGTGCCCTCGGCGCTGGACTCCGAGCACCCGAGCGTCTCCTCGCCCGTGCACAGCGCCACCATCGTCTACAAGGTGCTCGACGCGCTCGGAAAGCACCCCGACGTCTGGCGGCACACCGTCGTCCTCATCAACTACGACGAGAACGACGGTTTCTTCGACCACGTCCCGCCGCCGGTGGCCCCTCCCGAGGTGACGGACGAGCAGTGGCAGGGCAAGCCGACCGGCCTCGGCGCGCGGGTGCCGATGCTCGTGATCTCGCCCTGGAGCGTCGGCGGCTACGTCTGCTCCGAAGTCTTCGACCACACCTCCGTCATCCGCTTCCTGGAGCGCTGGACCGGGGTGCGCGAGCCCAACATCAGTGCCTGGCGGCGCACCGTCGCGGGCGATCTGACCTCGGCCTTCGACTTCAAGCGTGGCCGGGCGCGGCCCGCGGTGCACCGGCCGGGACCGATTCCGCCGATGAGCGGCCGCTGGCGCCCCGAGCCGCCCGCGCGGCAGCACATGCCCGTCCAGGAGGAGGGCACCCGGCCCGCCCGGCCGCTGCCGTACCAGCCGGACGCCTACGCCAAGGTCGCGGGCGGCACCCTCCAGGTGCAGCTCAGCAACACCGGCCGGGCCAGCGCCCACTTCGCGCTCTACCCGTACGCCAAGGAGTTCGCCGCGCCGCAGCACAAGGACGTGCGGGGCAAGGACCAGTGGACCGTTCCGCTGACCGGCGCCTACCGGTTCACGGTGACCGGGCCGAACGGCTTCCGGCGCGAGTTCGAGGGTGCCGGCGACGCGGACGTCGCCGAGGTGACCACCTACCTGGACCACCACGACCGGGACGTCCACCTCTCCCTCCGCAACCGCGGACAGCGGCCCGTCACCTTCGTCGTGCGGCCACTCGGCTACGCCGACGAGACGGACCTGCGGGACTGGAAGCGTTCCGTGACGGTCAAGCCGGGCCGCAGCCGTGCCGTGGTGCACTCGGCCGCCGACGCGCACGGCTGGTACGACCTCGAAGTGACCGCGGATGGCGGGAGCCCGTTCCGTAGGCGCCTGATGGGGCATATCGAGAACGGCCGCCCGAGCGTGTCGGGCTGACCGGCCCGCCCGGCGGTCAGCCGGGCGAGGCGCTGTGAGTGGTCGTGACGGGCTGCGGCGACGAGCCGTCGTGGCAGCCCGCCAGGCCCAGGACCGAGAGGAACCGTGGGGTCAGGGCGCGGACGGCCCAGTCGATCCGCCTGTGATGCCCTGTGGTTGACCACATGTCAGTTGTCTGTTGCGAGGATCGCCGCTGAGTTGCGCAGGGTCGCGTTCACCGGCTGTTTCACCTTGCCGAGGCCCTCGGCGAGCTGGTCCCGGCAGCCAAGTCTCTGAAGCCATCCAACGGCGACAGGCACTGAGCCATACCTGGAGCCCTGGGCTCCGCCGATCCTGCGAATGATCGACCCGAGCCCGCCCCCAACGTAGGAGGGGCGCTGCCCCCGGGCGGTCACCCGGCCGCAGGAGCCCCTTGGCACGAGGCCGGTCCGTTCAACCTCACGTCTGGAAGGGGTGGGTGATGTCCTCGGAGACGCCCAGGGTGCGGAGCTCAACGGCGGCTTCGAGACGACGGGGTTTTTGAGGCGGGTGTGGGCGCCATGGGTGGCGGTCAGGGTCGCGCGGGCCTCGTCGTGGCGGGTGAGATGGCGCAGGACGAAGCCGAGGTCGAGCGGGCGGGTTCGCCGGCCTCCGCTTGAGGCCGTGACGTGTTCCTGGCGTTGCTGCGCCGACTGCTCTTGCCGCAGAACCAGCTGCCGGCGCACCCGCCGTGCCCCTGACCAGTCAAGGGGGAGTGCCGCGCGCTGCCCCGGGCTGGGCGTCCTCGGCCGCTGCAGGTGTCCGGCGCGGCGGGGAGCGGGTTTCTGTCCTGCCGGTCGGGTACGCGGCCCGGTTGCCCTCCGCCGGACGGCGTCGGGTCAGGTCCCCTGGAAGTCGGGTTTCCCGAAGGGCTGTCGTGTCCAGGACCCAGGCTGGTGTCTGCGGCGGCAAAAAGTCTGTGAATACGGTGGAGTTCGTGATCACAGGGACTCAAACCAGTGATAATCGCGTCGGCCTGTGAGTTCCTCGCCCCTTGCGGAGGTTACGACTGATACGCGCCCGGGGCACTGATGTGCCAGTACTCCTCCGCCGCCCCGGTGCCGGAAGCAGGAACTCCACCCACCATCCCCACCCCCTCACTCAGGAGAATCGCGATGATCGACGGTCTGAAGGTCCCCGAAGGCGTCGGGCAGACGGCGCTGGTCGTCGCCTGGATGCGACAGATGGAGAGCCTGAGACCCGACGCTCTGTTCCAAGACCCGTTCGCCGACGGGCTGTTGAAGGCGATCGCCGAGGACCAGTCCTTCACCGAGGTGTCTGAAATGGTCACCCGAGCGAGCAGCAGCACGCGCGAATACCCCGCGTACTTCGCGGTACGCACCCGGTTCTTCGACGACGAGCTGCTCAGCGCGATGCGCGCCGGGGTCCGCCAAGTCGTCACTCTGGCCGCTGGAGTGGATGGACGGACCGTCCGGTTGGACTGCCCGCCCGGAACACAGTGGTACGAGCTCGACCTGCCGGACATGACGGCCTTCAAAGACGCGCTGATCGCCCACTCGGGACTGGCCACAACCTGCGAACGCCGCGGAGTCGCCGCGGACTTGACCGCCAACTGGCCCGACGCGCTGCGCGAGGCGGGCTTCGACTCCGACCAGCCGACCGCCTGGCTGGTGGAGGGCCTGCTGATGTACCTCTCCGACGAAGCGGGGGATGCCCTGCTCTCCGAGCTGTCCGCGCTGTCCGCGCCGGGCAGCCGGATCATGCTGGAACAGCTGGAGGCGGCGATGCTGGGGGAGGAGGGCAAACCCTCCCGTGAACGGCTCGCGTCGCAGGGTGCCCGCTGGCTGTCCGCCCGGGACGACCTGCAGTCGTGGCTGGCAGGCCACGGTTGGCATGCTGAGGTCTACAGCGGAGCCGACCCCCGCATCGGGCACGGGCGCACTGTCTCCCGTCTGCCCGCCTGTTGGGTGGCGACCGGCACGCTGACAGAGCGTGCGGATGCCGACCCGGCTGGCTGAAGGGCCCTCTGCGAAGGTCTCGATGCGCGCTCCGGGCGGCATGACCCACGTTGACGCGTTTCCACGAGGGGAAGTGGGGGCGAGCGGCGCTGTACCCGGGGCGAGGCCAGCCAGCGCCTCGCCCCCCTTCACAGGTTCGCTCGGTGCTCTGGCAGCTGCGGCTGGAGAAGCTGTCGGAGGTGTCCGTCGTGGCCGTACCCGATCTGTGGGCCGTGGCGGAAAAGACCGACGCTTCACCCTGATGGACGCGGTGATCGAGCACTGCGCGCGGATGGGTGACCGGGTCGCCGTGCTGGACGCGCCCCCGCCGTCGGCCCCGACCAGTTGCTGGCGGACCGGACGCCGAAGCGTGGCGGCCGGTGGCGGGATCATCGCCAGGTGATCGACGCGATCGCGTGAAAGTTCCGCACCGGCTCGCCACGCGACGCGAAGCGCCTGGCGAGCACGCCGTTGGTGCTGTAGACGGACGCCTGGAGGCAGTTCACTGAGTTCGCCGCGCGCTGAGGTCGGGGCGCTGCTGCGGCGCGGGCGCGGGCTCGGGCGTCGGCCGGGACCTCATCAGCCACAGGCCGGTGCACACCGCGGTGGCCAGGGTGACGGCTCCGGCCACGGCGAAGGCGCTGTCGAGACCGGCCTCGAAGGAGGCGCCGCCGGACTGCCGGGCGCGGACCACGGCCCCGAGCACCGCCACACCGAGCACCGCGCCGATCTGCCGCGTGGTGCTGCTGATGCCCGAAGCGAGGCCGCCCTCCTGCGGGTCGACCGCCTGGATGGCGGCGCCGGTCAGCGGGGACATGGTCAGGGCGAAGCCGACGCCGACGGTGGCGAGCCGCCACCACACGTTCGCGTAACCGGTGTCGGCGTGCACCCCGCCCAGTGCGAGGAGCCCGAGCCCGGCCAGCGCCAGGCCGCTGGTGACGACGGACCGGTAGCCGTACCTGGCGGCGAGGCGGCCGGCGAAGGGGCTGGCGACGACCATGGCGAGGGTCATGGGCAGGGTCTGCAGTCCGGCCCGCAGGATCGAGCTGCCCTGGACGTACACGAAAAACTGCGAGAAGAAGAACGACGAGCCCATGAGCGCGAACCCCACCACGATCATGGCGGAGTTGGAGACGGTGAACAGCCGCTGACGGAACAGGCCCAGTGGCAGCATCGGTGCGGGGTGCCGCCGCTCGACCGCGACGAACGCGGCGAGGAGGACGGCCGCCGCGGCGAAGCCACCGAGGATCACCGGTGACGTCCAGCCCCGCGAGCCGCCCTCGATCAGGGCGTAGGCCAGGGTGCCGACCCCGAGGACGGACAGGATCGTGCCCGGGATGTCGAGGGCGCGCGCGTCCGGGTTGCGGGACTCGACCAGGACGCGTCGGCCGGCCACCAGCAGGACCACGCCGATGGGCACGTTGACCAGGAAGATAGCGGGCCAGCCGAACGCCTGCGCCAGGACGCCTCCGGCCACGGGCCCGACGGCCAGGCCGATGCCGCTGAGCCCTGCCCACAGCCCGATCGCCCTGACCCGTTCCTGCGGGGCGGGATGCGCGGCCACCAGGAGTGCGAGCGAGGCGGGGCTGAGAGCCGCGGCCCCGACCCCCTGCAGCACCCGCCCGGCCACCAGCCAGCCGACCGAGGGGGCGACGCTGCACAGCACGGACGCGGCGGTGAACACCGCGACACCGCTCAGGTACACGCGCTTGCGGCCGAAGCGGTCGGCGAAGACCCCGCCGGACAGCAGCAGCATGGCGACCAGCAGGACGTAGGCGTCGACGATCCATTGCAGGCCGGTCAGCCCCGCACCCAGGCGGTGCTGCATGTCGGGCAGTGCCGCGCCGACGATCGTGTTGTCGAGCAGCACCATGAACTGCCCCAGGCAGGTCACCACGAGCATGACATCCCCTCCCTCTCACTTAAAGCAGCCACCGGCTGCATTAAGCCGACCGTAGAGGAACTGGACACGTAAACGCAAGTTCGGGCTGCGTTAAGGTGAGAGGCATGGACGAGCAACAGCGCACCCGGCGGCCCGGCGGACGCAGCGCCCGCGTCGGCGCGGCGGTGCACCAGGCCGTCACCGACCTGGTCGGCGAACGCGGGTACGGCGGATTCACCGTCAGCGAGGTCGCGGCCCGCGCGGGAGTCGCCGACACCACCGTCTACCGCCGCTGGGGCAGCCTCGAAGCACTGCTCACCGACGTGACACTGACCCGCCTCAACGCGCGGTCACCGATGCCCGACACCGGAGACCTGGTCAGCGACCTGCGCACCTACGCGGCCGCCGTGGCCCGCGAGATCACCGGCCCCGACGGTCTGGCCGTGCTCCGCCTGGCCGTCGCCCTGTCCGGCTCCGGACCCGAGGGCCTGCGCCTGCGCGACGGCTTCCTCGCCGAACGCGCCCGGCAGATGCAGTCCATGCTCGACCGGGCGCGCGAGCGCGGCGAGCGGCCCCCCGATGCGCTGGCCGTCCTCGACCACGTCATGGCCCCGATGTACATCCGCGTCCTGTTCGGCGCGGGCCCGCTCACCGCGGAGTACGTGGACGGCCTGGTCGACCGGCTGCTGCGCTGACCGTCAGGCGGCCAAGTAGTCGGTGTGGTCCGCCCATTGGTCGCCGGCACCGGTCAGCGGGCGGTCGCGTCGCACCCCGTCACAGGGCCGCCGAGGAAGCGGCGCGCCGACCGCTCCCACCTCCACCGGACTGGGTGATCGCCTACGTACGGCGAGGCCCCGGCAAAGCCCGGCTGCCCGAAGTTGTCCATGTCGGCGGATGCTCGATGGCGCCCGGCCAGCCCACGCCGTCAACCGCGAACAGGCCCTCGCCGCCCTCACCGAAGGTGTTCCGGCCTGTGACTTCTACCGGCCCGACACCGCCCTTGGCGTGCTGGAGTAGGCAGCCGGGGCAGGGTCTGTCCAATCAACGGCCCTGTCTCACATTCGGTGGTAACTGAGCGTGCTGGTTCGTCGTTGACCTGTCGTGCGGAATGTCAACGAGCTTGTAAGCGTGGTGTTTTCGGGGCTGTCTCCGCTGGTCATCGAGGACGTGGCCGACGACGGCGAGCGGATTTCGGTGCGGGCACGGACGCCGGAGGAACCAGTGCCGTGTCCGGGGTGCGGGGCACTGTCTGGGCGAGTGCACGGCTTTCACCTGCGGACGGTGGCCGATGTGTCGGTGGATGGGCGGCGGGTGGTGGTTCGCGTTCGGGTGCGGCGTCTGGTGTGTCCCACGCGCGGCTGCCGGCACACCTTCCGCGAGCAGGTGCCCGGGGTGCTGGAGCGGTATCAGCGCCGCACGACCCGGCTGACCCGGCAGGTCAAGGCTGTGGTCAAGGAGTTAGCGGGCCGGGCCGGTGCACGTTTGCTGGCGATACTCGCGATGGGCCTCTCGCGTCACACGGCCCTGCGCACCCTGCTCCGTATCCCACTGCCCACCGGGCGGGTGCCCCGTGTGATCGGCGTCGACGACTTCGCTCTGCGTCGGCGGCACCGCTATGCCACTGTGGTGATTGACGCCGAGACTCATGAGCGGATCGATGTGCTGCATGGCCGCACGGCCGACACCCTGGAGGTGTGGCTGCGGACGCATCCGGGCGTCGAGGTGGTGTGCCGTGACGGCTCGGCGACCTATGCTGAGGCTATCCGGCGCGCTCTGCCCGATGCGGTGCAGGTCGCGGACCGGTGGCATGTGTGGCACAACCTGTGTGAAGCCGCCCTGAGCGAGGTGAAGGCGCACAGCGCCTGCTGGGCCACCGTGCTGGACGCGCCCCTCTACGACGGGCCCCGTGCCCAGACCACCCTCGACCGCTGGCATCAGGTCCACGGCCTGCTCGACCAGGGCGTGGGCCTGCTCGAATGCGCCCGCCGTCTGCAACTCGCCCTGAACACCGTCAAACGCTACGCGCGCGCCGACCGGCCCGAGCGCATGCTCCGCGTCCCCAAATACCGCGCCAGCCTCGTCGACCCCTACCGCGAACACCTGCGCAAACGCCGGGTAGAGGACCCCGCTGCCCCCGTCCTGCACCTCTTCGAAGAGATCAAAGCCCTCGGCTTCACCGGCTGCCTCAACCTCCTGCACAAGTACATCAACCAAGGCCGCGCGGACGCCGACCGCAGCCACATCTCCCCACGCCGCCTCGCCAGGATGCTGCTGACCAGGCCCGACAACCTCAAAGCCGAACAACACGAGCTCCTGGCCAAACTCACCGCGGCCTGCCCCGAGATGACCCAACTGGCCGCCGGTATCCGAGCCTTCGCCCCGCTCCTTACGCCGCACGCCGACAACGCCGACGCACTCACCCGCTGGATCACCCAAGTCCGGGCAACCGACCTGCCCCATCTGCACGCCTTCACCCGGGGCCTGGAACGAGACCTCGACGCCGTGATCGCCGGACTCACCCTTCCCTACAGCAACGGCCCCACCGAAGGCGTCAACACCAAGACCAAACGGATCGCGCGCCAGATACACGGACGCGCGGGCTTCACCCTCCTACGCCACCGCATCCTCCTCGGATAGCAGCACGCTCCGTCACCACCGAATGTGAGACAGGGCCGTTGATTAGACACTCCCCCCTGACCACGGGCACGGAGACTCCACGGGACTCAGGAGAACTCAAGTGATGTCGCACAAGAGTGCAGTCTCCGAGCCAGGTCAGGACCGGCCCGACCGAGTCAGCGGGAATCCGTTGCGTCGTCCTCGGCCGGGCCGGGGGCTGCCGTGCTGTCGGCGGCCTGGCCGGCGGCTCGTTCCGCGCGGAGTTCTTCGGCGACCTCGTAGGCCCGGCCCGGGTCGTAGACGGTGACCGAAGTGCCAGGGCTGTACATCGCGTATGCCCGGGGCGTGTACCGATAGCCTTCGACGCCGCGCTGGGCGGCTATGCCGTCGACCTCGCCGACGGGTACCCGCCACAGCTCGGCGGTGTGGGACCGGGTCCACCACTCGTCCGGACGCAGGAAGTCTCGCTTGACCTCCGTCTGACGCTCCACCGCCACCTGGACCCGGCCGAGTTGCTCGGTCAACCAGCCGGTCAGCGCCTTTGCGTCGACCCGAGAGAGCGGTGCGGACGTCGCTGGTTCGCACTCCACCGTCTCGCTGCGGGTATGCAACACCACCTTGATCGACTGTCGCTGCCCCAGACTGAGTCGCTCGATGACGAAGACTCGCTGCAGATCAGCCATCGCCATGGTCGACGAACGCAGAAAGCGGGCGATCACGACCTGGGCCGGAGTTCCCAGGGGGCGGAGCTCGACCCACCGCACCGTCATGGAGACCGTGACGTACATCATGGCCACGGTGAGCAGGATCACTGCGACGACCGTGAGCGCCAGTAGGACCCAGAAACTGCCCCAGACGAGTGAGCTCCCCGAGATCACGGCGGCCACCAGAGCGGCCAGCAGAAGTGGGGCTGCGACCATCGACGGGACCATGATGCTCGCGCCGAGCGCGACGGCCAGCTCGCGGGCCCGGCTGGGCATGAACAGCAGCCGCCATCCGGCTGTCACGGGTGACACAACTTCCGCCAGCGGGCCGGGATGCTGAGGTTCCATGACTCAAAGGTAGGACCCTGCAAAGGAGTTCGTAAGGCCACAGCGAGCCGTACCTTCTCGAGGACGGGAATCGCAGGCGACTGCGCGTCAGCCGGCCAGGTAGGTGTAGAGGTCGGCCACGGCTTGGGGGCCCGGGGAGGCCGCGAGTTGTTCCAGGGTCAGCGGCCGGCCGGCGGGGTCGGCGATGGGGAGGCACCAATTGGGGGGTACTCGTCGACGGTGCCGGGCAGGTTCTGGGGGCGCCGTTCTCCAGGACGGGCAGGGCACGCTCATCGCCCGAGGCCGGCTCCCGAAGCTCGCGCAGATCCGGTACGACCGCCAACGCCACCAACCCGAGCCTTCTCACCTTCGCCCAGACCGCAGATCAGTCGGACAGGGTGAGAACGCTTCAGGAATCCCGAAGTTACGTCACCTGACCGCCAAGCCCCAGATACAGGAAGAAACCCCTGGCCACCGGCCCGGACACTCAGCGGGGCTCAAGGGAACTCAAGTGATGTCGCACGGTTCTCCCTGAACGCCGGGCGAACGGCATCGACCACAACGCCTCCCTGGAACAGGCCCTGGCCTACCTCCGCCAACGCCACGGCGACCTCATCCCCGACCAGCTACGCCAGCCGACCGCGGTTCCCACACCACGTTCCGGGACAGCCCACAACCCTGCCATCGGATCCGAGGTCTGAGCGACCTCTGACCGCCCAAGACCCAGCACGCCCGGCTGCTGTGGAGGGTGAATCTCGGGTGCGGTGTGGTGTGGTGTGGTCGCGTGGTGGGATGCGGCGCATGAGTGGATCTCTGCAAGCCCGTATTGAGCAGTACTACGCCACCGTGCCGTTGCAGTTCTCTGATGTGGAACAGTTCGGTTCCTTGCGGCTGTTCGTGCGGGCGAAACCAGGTGCACGTCCACCGGCCCGCGCGTGAGCTCTGGCACGACGACGAGTTCGGAAACGTGCACTGGTACTGCCGCGGCAACCCTCTCGAAGGCCGTGCCCTACTCGACGGCGTGATCCGAGCAATGTCGCCTCGCGGAGCCCGCGAGCTCCGCAAGATCATTGAAACGCTCGACGCCTTCATGGGCCCGCCCGACCCAGCCGCAGACCGCCGAAGATAAAGAACAAGCTGAGGTCGGCGCCGGTGTCCTCCCTCCGGTCCTACGCGTCGGTTGTGGCAGGGGTCGGCGAGTCGACCTCTTCCATGAAGCCGAGCATCCGGGCGTTGACCACCTCGGGGTGGTCGATCTGCGGTCCGTGGCCTGTCGCGGCGATGATCTCGGCGCGGGCCCCTTCTACGAGGCGCGGTACGCGTTCCAGCTGCCGCTTCGGGTGTACGAGCAGGCTGTGCTTGCCCATGATGACGTAGAGCGGGGTCCGGATGGATCGCAGCGCGTCCTCGGAAAGCGGCAGGGGTGCAGGGCGGCGGATCCGGAACGCACGCGCACCGAGCTGGACCCACTTCCGCATCTCGGGGACGGCGATGACCGGTTGGTCCAGCCAGGCGGCGAGGCGCGGACGCAGCGCCTTGGGGGCGAAGGTGGCGAACAGGCTGACGAACACCCAGGCGAAGAAGCGCAGCCCCACCTTCTCCAGGCCGCCGGGGTCGAGTGCGGTGACCGAGGCGAGCCGTTCAGGGCGCTGATGGGCCTGGTTGAGTACGAGCCAGCCGCCGTAGGAGGAGCCGACGAGGTGCACCCGGTCGAGGTCGAGTGCGTCGAGGGCCTCGTCCATCCACTGGGCGGCCCGCTCAGGTTGCCACATCGGCTCGCGGTGGACGCTGCGGCCCGCGTCGCCCGGGGTGTCGAGAGCGTACACGGGGCGGTCGAGGCTGAGGCCGGGGGTGTTGGGGTACCACATGGCGGAGGAGTAGCCGGCGCCGTGGATCAGGACGATCGGGGTGCGGGATTCGGCTGCGGGGTTTGTGGGGCCGTACCGGTAGACGTGGGTGGTGCCGAAGCTGGTCTCGACGTCCGTCTCGGAGCGTATGGGTGCCCCCATCGCGTAGAGCACGTCGCCGGCGGCGAAGTACCGGTCGCGGAGCTCGTCGTTGACGTAGCGGCCGACGTCGCGGCGCGCACGGGTCGTGTTCTCGGGCACGGGGCACCTCCGGGAAGATCCGTTCTTTGTGATACGAACGTATCATAATGTTGATACGGCGGTATCATAAAGGGGGTCCGGGGAGTGTGGACCATGAACTCATCACCGACGGGCGGAGATACCGGCACATGCCGAAGCGCGTGGACCACGAGGAACGGCGCACCCAGATCGCCGAGGCGCTCATCCGGGTCGCCGGACGGCGCGGGCTGCACGCCGTCGGCATGCGCGACGTGGCAGCCGAGGCCGGCGTGTCACTCCGGCTCGTGCAGTACTACTTCGAGACCAAGGAGAAGCTCCTCTTCTACGGGCTCCAGCACCTGACCGGCCGCTTCACCGCACGCGTCGGCGCCCGCCTGGCTGCCGCGGGGCCGGACCCGGGCCCGCGCGCCACCATCGAGGCGCTGCTCGTGGCCTCCCTCCCGACCGACGAGGAGAGCCGCACCTACCACCTCGTCTACAGCTCCTACGCGATCCTGTCCGTGACCGACGAGGCCCTGGCCACCCAGCCGTTCATCGACGACCCCAACGCCGCGGAGAACGCTCTGACCGGCCTCCTCGAACAGGCCCGGGCGGCAGGCCTGGCCTATCCCAGCGTCGATGCCCGCACGGAGGCGATCAGCCTGCTCGCGATGGCGGCGACCATGGGCACCAGCATCCTTGTGGGCCAGCGGAATCCGGAGTCAGCCATCGCGGTACTCCACCACCACCTGGACCGGATCTTCGCGACCACCACAACGCCGACGGCCGGGGGCCACATCTGACGCTCCGTGGTATGCGCGTTGCGCGTCCCTCGGTCGGTGGTATCTGCCAAGCAAGCCCATTACATGGAGCGCGGTAAACCCGCGCGTCGGCCCGAACCGCTGAACCAGGTGTCGGCGGACGGAGTTTTCTCCCCAGTCAGTACAAGCGACGTGGCCAGCTGCACGGTAGCCAGCGAGCCCCGGGGCAGGGTGGGGTGCCGCACCATCGCGCAGCGGCGCCCGCAGGGCGTCCTTGGCTGGCCGCCCTGCTCCGCTCCGTCCCCGGCAAGTCCGGGCGGCGCGAGCCACGTGACCTGTGTTGTCGGAGCCGTTGGGATGGTCAATTGGGCGAAGGCTCGGAGAAGTCCGAGCACCTGGATCTGTCGCATATTCTGTCGCATATGCCGCCGGAGCGGTCAGTTGCAGGTCAGGGCCCCCTCCCATCGGCCATCGCTGGCGCCGGCAGGCAGTCGATGGCGGTCTGCGGTGGCTCCACCTGATGGCCGTACGTACAGGTGATCGGCGGTAGGGCCACTTCGAGACATCACTGCGGCGCTCCGCATGTGGCCAGCGCGGTTCGCGCCAGCCCGCGCAGCCAGGCGTGGGCGTGGTCGGTGTCGTAGCGCTGATGCCACGACAGGTATATCGGTGCCGACGGCAGTTCGAGCGGGAGGGGGAGCGCGACCAGGCCGAGGTCGGCGACCGCTGACCGGGTGGTGGCTTCGGGGACGCTGATCAGGAGATCGGAGCCGCGCGTGAACTCCAGCGCTGCCGCTTCCGTGGGCGCGGTCGCCACCACGCGGCGGGTGAGGCCGAGGCGCGCGAGGGCGTCGTCGAGGGCATTGCTGAGGTTTCCACGCCGCGAGACGGTGACGTGCTCAGCGGCGGCGTACCGCTTTGCGGTGACGGTCGGGACGCGGGTGAGGGGGTGTCCTTGCCTCACGACGATGGCGAGGGGGCTCTCGCCCACGTTCTCGGCACGGATGTCCGGTGCGCTCGGGCGGTTGGCGTTCGCCTCCAGGTCGACCTCGCCGCGCCGCAACTCGGGGGTGTCGATGCTCGATTCCGCAACGAAGCGCAATCGCACGCCCGGCGCCTGTGCGCGCACGGCCGCGAGCAGTGCGGGGCCGCTCAAGGCGACCAGGGAATCGTGCCAGCGGAGTGTGAAAGTGCGATCCAACGTTGCCAGATCGAGTTCACGGCTCGGTGCCAGCACCCCCTGGACCTGGTGCAGCAGCTCGTGCACCTGTTCCCGGACGGCGATCGCATAGGGCGTCGGGGTCATCGTGCGGCCGGTGCGCACCAGGATCTGATCCCCGGTCGTGCGCCGGATTCGGCCCAGACTCCGGCTCATCGCGGGGGCGGTGACGTGCAGGCGCGCGGCCGCCCCGGCCACGCTTCCCTCCTCCAGCAGCGCGTCGAGCGCGGCGAGCAGGTTCAAATCCAATTGCATATGAGTAAACCTAGCCGTGCTTGACATGCATTTGAAGTTAATCAAGGGGCTCTATACCTTCGAGACGAGAGCGCAAGACGGAACGCACAGCTTGCCCCGACCGGCCTCATCACCCCTCCTCACACGGGAGCACCACCATGTCCGAAACGCTTCAGACCGCTGACGTCGCCGCCTCCGACGCCGACCTGCTCGGCCAGACCGCGACCGCCGTGCGCGCGGCCGGTTCCGCGCTGCGCGAGCGCTTCGGCGAGGTGGTCCGCTACCAGACCCGCGAGGAGCTGATGCGCGAGCTCGCCGCCAACGACGACACGGCCCTCGACATCCTGCGTCCCCGCCTCACACGCCTGCGCCCGGACGCCGGCTGGGTGGAGGACGAGCTGGACGGCGGGGCGCTTCCGCCCGGCGAATGGTGGGTGGTGGATCCGGCCGAAGGCAACGTCAACCACCTGCACGCCCTGCCGGAGTGGGCGGTGACCGCCACCCTCGTGCGGGAGAACCAGCCCGTACTCACCGCGGTCCACCTGCCGCTGACCGGCGAGACCTACACCGCGCTCACCGGCGCGGGCGCCTACCTCGACGGCCGGCCGCTGCGCGTCTCCCAGACCGCGGACCTCGGCCTGAGCATCGTGGCCACCAGCCAGGCCCGGCCGGACGAGGACGAGACGGTCGTGCGGCGCGTCGGCTCCTCGATCACCGCGATGCTCTTCGACGCGCTCGTCGTCCGCACCGCCGTGCCCGCGACCCTGCACCTGCTGAACGTGGCCGCCGGCCGGATCGACGCCTTCTGGCAGTTCGCCGGCGCCCGCGCGGACCTGCTGCCCGGGGCGCTGCTCGTCACCGAGGCCGGCGGGCAGGTCTCCGACGCACAGGGCCGCCCCTGGACCCCGCAGAGCGAGAGCTTCCTGGCCGCCGCGCCCGGCATCCACGCCGAAGCCGTCGCCACGCTCTCACGCTGACCGCGCACCACAACCTGCACGCACGGAAGGACCGGATTCATCATGACCACCATCGCCGTTCTCGGAAACGGCCGCGTCGGCGGCAACCTGGCCACAGCCCTCACCCGGGCAGGGCATGAGGTGACCGTGGCGGACCGCGCGCCGGGCGCCGCCGCCGGCGCTGCCCGGACAGCCCACATCGTCATCAACGCCACCCCGGGCGACGGCTCGCTGGACCGGCTCGTCGCCCTGCGCGAGGAACTGCGCGACAAGATCCTCGTCGACGTCTCCAACGCCACCGTCGACGGACCGGACGGACTGCCCGCCGACCTGATCTACCCCGGCTCAAGCCTCGCCGAGCAACTCCAGGAAGCGCTCCCCGAAACGCGCGTCGTCAAGACACTCAACACCATGCTCTTCCCGGTGATGACCGCGCCGGCCACGCTCACCCAGGCGCCCGATGCCTTCCTCTCCGGCGACGACCCGCAGGCCAAGCAGACCGTCCGTGAACTGCTCCTCAACCTCGGCTGGCGCAAGGAGTGGATCACTGATCTCGGCGGGATCCAGACCGCCCGCGCCACGGAGGCCGCGATCCTGTTCGTCCCGCACGTGATTCGGTCCAGCGGATTCGCGCCCTTCGCGATCTCGATCGCCCGCTGACCCGTACACAGCGCACCGCCCCCGGCGGGCCCACATCCAGAACGGATACGACAGCGCAGCCAGGGCCAGCGATTCAGCGCCGGACGGCGACCCGCGGCCCCCTCCCCGGGGCCGTCGGCCTCGCACCGAGGAATCGGCCCTTCTCGCGGCGGACGCGCTTGCGGAGCTGGTCGCGAACCTGCCCGCCGATACCCGCGGCGGCCGCCGACCCCGGCCTCACACTGGCCGATCCAAGTGTGCGTGCGTGTGCACGGCGCTGGCGCCGGACGGCATCACGCTGCCGCCGAAGCAGTGACCTGGCATCGATGCCAGACGGCCTGGCTGTAGCCGGCCGCGAGCCGGGGCCGTCGCCGCGCAGTGGGCTGAAGCCGACGTCCAGGTGCGGGTCGTACAACCGGGACCGGCGTCGTCCCGAGCCGCCCTCCGATCGACCCATAACCCACACGGGGTAGTTCACTGAACTGCTGCGGTTGAGTTCACAGAACCCCCAGTCTGGAGAGATCCGGGCTCGGGGTTGTCCGCGTACTCTCCGAACTGGCTCCGACAGCAGGTGAGACGGTGCTCCAGCTTGAGGTAGCGAAGCCACCCGGCACAGCCCGTCGAATGCAGGTCGCTGACGAGAGAGATGCTCGGTCGCCGGCACACTGGACGACGCCACGGCAGCGCTGCTCGATCCGCCAACCGCACGACAACCGGCGCCAGAGCCAGCATCACGTGGTTCCCCGTCGGCTCCGTGGGAAGGCATCGAGGATGTGCCGCCTCTTTGGGATGTCCAGTGCTCCCGCCCGGGTCCGGGCCACCTTCTGGCTCGTCGCAGCCCCCGACAGTCTGGAACAACAGAGCCGTACGAACCCCGACGGCACCGGGATCGGGGTCTTCGCCACGGACGGGAGACCCGTGACGCTGCGCCAGCCCGTAGCCGCATGGCAGGACCACGAGTTCGCGCTTGAGGCGCGTGATCTGGAGTCCGCGACGTTCGTCGCCCACGTGCGATATGCCTCGACCGGCGGCCTCAGTATCGCCAACACTCATCCCTTCGAACAGGACGGGCGACTCTTCGCGCACAACGGCGTCATCCAGGGAATGGACGACCTGGAGGCGGAGCTCGCCACCGAGGGCCCGGGGCTGTGCCCCGCTGTCAGCGGCAGCACGGACTCCGAGCGGTTCTTCGCCCTGATCACCCGGGAGATCCGCAGGCGCGACGGCGATGTCGGCGCAGGAATCATCGCGGCGGCCCGCTGGGTCGCCACCCACCTGCCGCTCTACGCCCTCAACCTTGTTCTCACCACCCCCGACGAGCTCTGGGCCCTGCGGTATCCCGACACGCATGAGCTGTACGTCCTGGACCGGCCCGGCGGCGGCCAACACCTCGATCACACAGGCACAGACCGCAGCCTGCGCGTCCACTCCCAGGACCTCTCCGATGCCGCCTGCGTGGTGGTGGCCAGCGAACCCATGGACGACGACCCGCGCTGGCGGCCGATGCTCTCGGGCGAATTTATCCACGTGAGTCCCGGCCACGTCCTCAGCTCCACCGTCGTGCTGCCCGACGAGCCGACGTACCGTCTCCAGCTGACCGACCTCCATCCGGAGGTGGCCGCCTCACAAGGTGCCAGCTGACCTGCCAAGCGGGGCGTCAGGGCGTTGGCCCAGTGCCGCGTGGGCTGGCCGGCTGTGCCGTCGTTTTCGTTGGGTGCTCATCGTCGAACCCGGCTCATCGTGCGGGGCCGAGCAGGTCACAGTCGGGTGCGCAGTCGCCGCTGACACGCGCGAACTGGCCGTGGTCCGGGCCGCCTCGGCCGGCTTTCAGGTGCCCCGGTCGGCGGCCGTTCTTGATCTTGTCGGCGCCTCACGCTCCTCCAAGCCGGTAGGTCTCGTCTTGACCGAAAGTGCCTGCCCCCAACGGGCGGGAGAAATCACCCGCATATCCGTGCCATCCCGGGGCAGCCGGTCTCCCGACGCTGATTACGGAGGTCTGACATGGTCCCCCTGCTTCTGGTACTGCTTCTGGCGCTGATCCTCTTCGGGGCCGGCTTCGCGTTGAAGGCGCTGTGGTGGGTGGCGGTCATCGTGCTGGTGGTGTGGCTCCTGGGCTTCATCGCGCGCGGTACCCACTCCTCGGGGCATCGGCACCGCTGGTACCGCTGGTAGCAGGCAGCGGCCAAGCCCTACCACCGCCACCGCCACCGCATGCGTGTGCGTGTGCGTGTGCTGGAGAAGTCTGGTCTGGCCGGTGTACGAATAGAGTTCTTGGACCACCACGACCGCCTGATGTCGCCCTCGCTCGGCGCGCCCGGCCTTCGTGGGTCCCGATTGAGTGCGGTCGTTGTCGGCTACGACGGCCTCCACACCATCAGCTCCGTCCTCGGTCGACGACAGGTCGGTCGGGGGGCCGCGCAGAAGCGGCCCCGCGCACGTCCTGCCCCGAGGAACCCGCTCGGAGCGTTGCCGCCCGCCACGCGTGAGAGAGCTGGGCTCGACGGGGTCGCC
>NZ_JBHWUR010000104.1:0-27554 GCF_042737755.1 Streptomyces sp. NPDC059994 | reverse complement strand
GGCGTAGCCCCCGGGGAACCGCCTCCGCCCCTCCCGCCCGGAGGCCACGCGGCGGCGCCGCACATGTCACAGCGGGAAGGGGCGGGGCGGGGGACCGGCCCCAGGGATCAGAACAGGCGGAGTTTGTCGTCCTCGATGCCCCGCATCGCGTTGTAGTCCAGGACAACGCACCCGATCCCCCGGTCCGTCGCCAGCACACGCGCCTGCGGCTTGATCTCCTGCGCCGCGAACACCCCCCGCACCGGCGCCAGATGCGGATCGCGGTTCAGCAGCTCCAGGTACCGCGTGAGCTGCTCGACCCCGTCGATCTCACCGCGCCGCTTGATCTCGACCGCCACCGTCCCGCCCGAGGCGTCCCGGCACAGGATGTCCACCGGGCCGATCGCCGTCGGGTACTCGCGGCGGATCAGCGTGTACCCCTCGCCCAGCGTGTCGATCCGGTCCGCGAGCAGCTCCTGCAGGTGCGCTTCCACGCCGTCCTTGATGAGGCCCGGGTCCACGCCCAGCTCGTGCGACGAGTCGTGGAGGATCTCCTCCATCGTGATGATGAGCTTCTCGCCCGCCTTGTTGACCACCGTCCAGACGCCGGTGTCGTCCCCGGCCCCCTCCTTGAGGGTGCAGGGCGGAGACATCCAGTTGAGGGGCTTGTACGCCCGGTCGTCCGCGTGAATGGAGACGCTGTTGTCCGCCTTCACCAGGATCAGCCGGGTGGCGGAGGGCAGATGGGCGGTGAGGCGGCCCGCGTAGTCGACGGAGCAGCGGGCGATGACGAGACGCATGGTCGGCAACGCTACTCGAATCCCCCCACCGAACGCGATTCGTCCGGCAAAGCGCTGTTCGTTATTGGCCGGTTACGTGCCAAGTACCTGTCGCAGCCACCATGCCGCGCCTACCGTGTAAGCGGGAGGTTGTCGGTCAGGCACGCTGCGTGGCCGACTTCGTTCCTTTCCCTGGCCGTAAGACCCCCTCCCCGGGGTCGCGAGAGGAGAAACCATGTCGCTCGACGTCTCACCGGCCCTACTCGAACAGGCCGAGCGAGGCGAGGTCGACGAAGCCGATTTCGTCGACTGCGTCCGGACCTCCCTGCCGTACGCGTGGGAGATGATCAGTTCTCTGGTGGCCCAGCTGAAGGTGGACGGTGGCGAGTTCGCCGACAACCAGACGCCCCCGCCGGACGAGCAGGCGCGCGGCCAGCTCCTTCGTGCGCTCGCGAGTGACGCCATCCGCGGTTCGCTCCAGCGGCACTTCGGTGTCCGTCTGGCGTTCCAGAACTGCCACCGCGTCGCGGTGTTCCCCCTGGACCCGGCGGCCGACGAGCGGCTCGCCCGCTTCACCTCGGTCCGGGGCCAACTGCTCAACCAGTCTCCGGAGTTGCGGGACTGCTGACGTCTTCGCCGCCGCTCTGCATCGCGGGAGGTGTAACTGATGTGGAGCGGCGGCCTTTTGTGGGGCCCCGGGTCCCCGCGCCCCTCCGGCGCCGTCCCCCTCGGGCCTCACCCCAGCAGCGGCAGCACTTCCGCGCCCAGCCTCCGTACGTTCTCCTCCGTCGCGGTCAGGTCCCCCGAACCCTCCACCAGGAAGGCGAAGCGCGTGATGCCCGTCTTCTCCGAGGTCGCCGCGATGCGGTCCGCCGCCTGGCGCGGGGTGCCGACGGGATGGAGGCCGCACAGCAGTTCCGTGTACAGCACCGGGTCGCGCATCGGCCGGTGGCGGCCGTCGACCGTCACATGCGCGTCGAGGCCCTGCTTGAGCCAGCCGGGCATCGCCTTGAGCAGTGTCTCGGTGGCCTGGGCGCGGTGGTCCTCGATCTGCGCCACCCCGGCCGACACATGCGGCGCCGCCGCGACCGCCTCCGGCGAGATGCCGGACGCCAGCGCGTGCGACCGCCACAGCGCGACCATCTCCGCCTTCTCCTCGTCGCCGCAGTGCATCCCGAGCAGCATCGGCAGGCCCCGCTCGGCGGCCAGCCTCACGCTCTTCGGCGAGGTGCACGCCACGATGACCTCGGGGCCCGCGGGGCCGTCCGAGATCAGCTCGTCGGGCCTCGGCACCACCGGGACCTCCCGGAAGGCGAAACGTTCGCCCAGACTCGCCACCCGGGGTTCGGTCAGCCACCGCAGCAGCAGGTCGAGGGAGTCCGGGAACCCCTCCTCGTACGCCCGCAGGCCCGAGCCGAAGACCTCCAGGTCGACCCAGGGGCCGCCGCGGCCCACTCCCAGCGAGAACCTGCCGCCGGATGTCAGGTGCAGCAGCGCCGCCTGCTCGCCCAGCGCCACCGGGTGGGCGCTGGGCAGCACGCTGACCGCCGTCCCGACGCGGATCCGGCGCGTGCGTCCGAGCAGCAGCGCCGCCAGCGTCACCGCCGACGGGCACACCCCGTACGGAACGAAGTGGTGCTCGGCGAGCCACACCGCGTCCAGCCCCGCTTCCTCGGCCACCTCGGCGGACCGCACCGCCCGGTGCAGTGCCTCCCCCTGGCCCTGGCCCGGGAATTGGGCTGCCAGCACAAAAGTTCCGACGCGCATCGCCTTCTGCCTCCTCACGGCCGACGCGGCTCCCCCTCTTACCGGCAACAACGCCTGACAAGTGCCAAGGGCACGGCCCAGCGGAATTTTCTTGCGATAGTCCGGTAAAAGTCCCTCGTACGAGTTACCGTCCCACGCTCGTGCGGTTCGGGTACCCGGGCCATATGGCCCTACGCTGGAGTCAGTCCGTCAGCCCGGCCCCGTGAGGTGTTTCCGTGTCCCCGCGCCGCAACCGCCCCAAGGGCGGCGACCAGCCGACCGAACCGACCGGCGGGGCTGCGGAGCGCTACGGCCTCCAGCGCGCCGAGACGTATCAGGGCGAGGAGTGGTCCGTCCGGCAGGTGAGCGGCGCGAGCGCGCAGGGCAAGAGATACCGCTGCCCGGGGTGCGACCAGGAGATCCCCTCCGCTGTCCCGCACGTGGTGGCCTGGCCGGAGTTCGGCGGAGTGGACGACCGCCGGCACTGGCACAAGGCCTGCTGGAACGCGAAGGACCGCCGCACCAGCAGGGTGCAGCGGTCCAGGAACGCGCCCAGGTACTAGCAGGCGCTCAGGTCACACGTCGCGGTTGTTCAGCGCGGCGAAGGCGCCGCCGAGTGCGGCGGCCGTGACGGCCCCCAGGATCAGCAGCGGCGTCCAGCCGGTCGGGCCCGAGTCGTTCACCGGTGCGCCGTAGAACACCGCCAGTTGGCTCGGGATCGAGTACTCGAAGAGGGTCTCGCGGACCGATTCGAGCGACGGCGCGAACATGAACAGCGCGAGCACCAGCGGCAGCAGGACCACGCCGATCATGACCGTGATCGCGCCGGCCGAGTGCCGGATCAGCGCGCCGACCGCGAGCGAGAGCAGGCCGAGCGTCGAGACGTAGAGGCTGACGCCGACCGTCGCCTTGAACAGCTCGGAGCCGGTCGGCTTGTTGGCGGCGTCCACCATCGCGGTCTGGAGCATCGCCACCAGGCCGGTGGAGAGCGTCACGATGACGAACGACAGCAGGAAGAAGACGACCGACTTGGCGGCGAGGATCCGGGCCCGGCTGGGGCACGCGGTCAGCGTCGTACGGATCATCCCCGTGCCGTACTCGGAGGCGATGGTCAGCACGCCGAGCGTGATCACGCAGATCGAGCCGAGCAGCACGCCGTAGAAGCCGAGGCTGAGCAGCGGGGTGTCGCCCATCTTCGCGTCGGAGGCGTTGACCGCGACCGCCGCGAGCAGTCCGATGCCGAGCACGAGCACGATGAGGACGCCCAGCGTCCACATCGTGGAGCGCACCGAGCGGATCTTGGTCCACTCGGAGGCGAGCGCGTCGCCGAGCGAGGCGGGCCGCACCGGGATCGGCGAGGTGTACGTCCCGAGGGGCGCCCCCGGTGCCTGCTGCTGGTAGGGGGTGGTCATCGGGCGTCCTCGGGCTTGGTCAGGGCGGGGGCGGGCGCGGCGGCGGGATGGGCGGCCGGGGGAGCGGCCGGAGCGGGCTGCGGAGCCGCGGCCGGGGCCTGCGGCACGGGCGCCTGCGCCGGGGCGCCCTGGGGGGCCGCCGGGGCCTGTCCGGGGGCCTGCGGGGCGGCGTACGGGTTCGGTCCGGGCGGCGGCGGGGCGTACCAGCCCTGCGTCGGCACCTCGGGGATCACCTGCGGCGGCTGGTACCCGAGCGGCGCGGGCTGCATCAGACCGGCCTTCTGGTCGGCCGTGGAGCGGTAGTCCACCGCGCCCTGTGTCATCCGCATGTACGCCTCCTCAAGGGAGGCCTGGTGCGGCGACAGTTCCCACAGGCGTACGTCCGCGCCGTGCGCGAGGTCGCTGATGCGCGGCAGCGCGAGGCCGGTCACCCGCAGGGCGCCGTCCGGCTCAGGCATGACCTGGCCGCCGGCCTGGGTCAGCGCGGCCGTCAGCTTGTCCCGGCCGGCGGGCTCGGGCGTCCGCACGCGCGCGAAGTCGGCGGAGTTGTGCGAGATGAAGTCCTTGACGCTCATGTCGGCGAGCAGCTGGCCGCGGCCGATCACGATGAGGTGGTCGGCGGTCAGCGCCATCTCGCTCATCAGGTGCGAGGAGACGAAGACGGTCCGGCCCTCGGCGGCGAGCTGCTTCATGAGGTTGCGCACCCACAGGATGCCCTCGGGGTCGAGGCCGTTGACCGGCTCGTCGAAGAGCAGCACCTGGGGGTCGCCGAGCAGGGCCGCGGCGATGCCGAGCCGCTGGCCCATGCCGAGCGAGAACCCCTTGGAGCGCTTGCCCGCGACCTCCTGGAGGCCGACGACCCCGAGCACCTCGTCGACCCGGCGGGCCGGGATGCCGGCGAGCTGGGCGAGTGAGAGCAGGTGGCTGCGGGCGCTGCGGCCGCCGTGCACGGCCTTGGCGTCGAGCAGCGCGCCGACCTGGCGGGGCGCGTTGGGGAGCGTACGGAAGGGGTGGCCGCCGATGGTGACATGGCCGGAAGTGGGCTGGTCCAGGCCGAGGATCATGCGCATGGTCGTCGACTTGCCGGAGCCGTTGGGCCCCAGGAAGCCGGTGACGGCGCCCGGCCTCACCTGGAAGGAAAGGTTGTACACGGCTGTCTTGGCGCCGTAGCGCTTCGTCAGGCCGACTGCCTCGATCATTCTCCAGCCCCATCGACGGTGTGGGTCGTCGGGGCGGTGGCCGATCGCCAGGGTGCCCCCGTATGAGTGAGGAGCTTATCCAGGACTTTACGGTTCCGGCCAAGCGGTGAGACGTGCGTTACGTATGAGTATGCCCGATATCTTCTCGGCTTCGCGCAGGTCGGCGGGCCCGTCGCGGTGGGCTGGGGTGCCTTGCCGGAGCCCGGCCCCGCGCCCGTAAGGAGCGCGCGGCTGTGTCATTGTGCGGCTTCGCCGCGTGGGCGGGGCCGGCCACGGACGGCCCGCAGTCGAATCACCGCACGTCCGGCGGAGCGCTCAGGCGTCACGCTTCCTCAGGACGAGGTAGCCGCCCGCGAGCGCCGCGAGGACCCACAGCGCCATGATCCCGAGCCCGGCCCAGGGGCCGTACGGCGGCGGCTCGGTGTTCATCGCGTTGGGCACCACCTGCATGATCTTGGAGCCCGCCTGGTCGGGGAAGTAGCGGGCCACCTTCTTGGCACCCGGCACCGCCGACAGGATCTGCGAGATCAGGAAGAAGAACGGCATCAGGATGCCGAGCGAGAGCATCGAGCTGCGCAGCATCGTGGCCACGCCCATCGAGAAGAGCGCGATCAGCGCCATGTAGAGGCCCGCCCCGAAGACCGCCCGCAGCACATTGGGCTCGCCGATGGTGGTGCGGTGCGGGCCGAGCAGCGCCTGGCCGAGGAAGAACGACAGGAAGCTGGTCGCCAGGCCCACGACCAGCGCGAGCGTGGTGGCGACCAGGAGCTTGGAGAAGAGGAAGGTGGCCCGCTGCGGCACGGCGGCGAGCGAGGTGCGGATCATGCCCGAGCTGTACTCGGTGCCGACCACCAGGACGCCGAACACCACCATCGCCAACTGGCCGAGCACCATCCCGGAGAAGCTGATGAAGGTCGGGTCGAAGGTCAGCCGCTCGGCCGGCTTGAGGTCGTCGAACTGCGACTTCGTCAGCGCGCACAGGGCCGCGCTCACCGCGACCGTGACGACGAGCGCGCAGACCAGCGTCCAGGAGGTGGAGGAGACCGAACGGATCTTGGTCCACTCGGACTTGAGGACCGCGGGTACCGATGCCATGGGTCAGACCCCCTCTCCGTCGCCCCGGGTCTTCGCCCGGTAGCTCTCGCCCCAGTTCGCGGCGGGCGCCGGGGGCGGCCCGTGGCCGGTGTCCGAGTGCGCGTGGTACTCCACCGACCCCGCCGTCATCTGCATGAACGCCTCCTCCAGCGAGGCCTGCTGGCCGGAGAGCTCGTGCAGCACGATCTGGTACTGCGCGGCCAGCTCGCCGAGCCGCTCGATCCTGCCGTTCTCGATCTCCAGGGCGCCGTCGGCGGCCTGGGTCACGGGGACCCCGGCCCGCGCCAGCACATCGAGCAGGTGTTCCCATTGCGGTGAGCGCAGCCGTACGAAACTCCGTGAATTCTGCCGAATGAAATCCGCCATCGATGTATCGGCGAGCAGTCGGCCCTGGCCGATGACGATCAAATGATCCGCCGTCAGCGCCATTTCGCTCATCAGGTGAGACGAGACGAAGATCGTTCTGCCCTCCGCCGCGAGGGCTTTCATGAGATTGCGGATCCAGTGAATTCCCTCGGGGTCCAGACCATTGACGGGTTCGTCGAACATCAGGATCTCGGGGTCGCCGAGCAGCGCGGAGGCGATTCCGAGGCGCTGGCCCATGCCGAGCGAGAACCCCTTCGACTTCTTCTTCGCCACGGCCGTCAGACCGACCGTGTCCAGCACCTCCGCGACCCGGCGCCGAGGGATCCGGTTCGACTGCGCCAGGCACAGCAGGTTGTTGTAGGCGCTGCGGCCGCCGTGCATCGACTTGGCGTCGAGCAGCGCGCCGATGTACTTCAGCGGCTCGTCGAGGTCGCGGTAGTGCCGGCCGTCGATGTGCACGGTGCCGCTGGTCGGGTTGTCGAGATCGAGCATCATGCGCATGGTGGTGGACTTGCCGGCGCCGTTGGGGCCCAGGAAGCCGGTCACCACACCTGGTCTGACCTGGAACGACAGGTCGTCGACCGCGGTCTTGGAGCCGAAGCGCTTGGTGAGACCGGCTAGCTCGATCATGCCGCCACGCTAAAGGCGGACAAAGCCCCCCGCCACCGGAGTGGCGAGGGGCTCTCGACCGTACGAACGCAGCCCACGGGGGAGGAGCTGCGGCACCAACGGGACTAGCGGGACTGCTGCGCCGGGACGCCGCGCGAGACGGGCTCGTCGTCGACCGGGGAGCCGGCCGCCGCGACCGCCGCACCCGTGAGGGTCGCCAGCATCTCGCGGACGTTGGTCAGCTGCGCGTTGATCGAGTCGCGGCGGTTGGTGAGCGCCGCCAGCTCGCGCTCGGATTCCGAACGGATGCGGTCGGCCTTGGCGTTGGCGTCCGCCACGATGTCCTCGGCCTGGCGCTGGGCCGTCTCGACCGTCTGACGGGCCCGGCGCTCCGCGTCCGTACGCAGCTTCTCGGCCTCCAGGCGCAGCTGCTCGGCGCGGTGCTCGATCTCGGCGAGACGCTTCTCCGCCTTGGCCTGACGCGACGCCAGGTCGCGCTCGGACTGCTCGCGGCGCTTGGCGAGGTTCGTCTCGAAGTCCGCGGCGGCCTGGGCGGCCTTGGCGCGGGTCTCCTCGAAGAGGGCGTCCGCCTCCTCGCGCTTGGACTGCGCGTCCTTCTGCGCCTCGGAGCGCAGCGTGGAGGCGTCACCCTTCGCCTTCTCGACGATCCGGACGCCCTCGTCCTCCGCCTTCGACTTGCGCTCGGCGGCGAACGATTCAGCGTCGTTGCGCACCTGCTGGGCCGCCGACTCGGCCAGCTCGCGGTGCTGTTCGGCAGCGCGGCGGGCCTCCTCGCGCAGGTCCTTCGCCTCTTCCTCGGCGAGACGCAGGATCTTCTCGACCCGCGCGCCGAGGCCCGCGTACGACGGCTCCGCGTCGCTCACCTGGGCCTGGGCGTTCTGCGTTTCGAGGTGCAGTTCCTCGATGCGCTTTTCCAGAGAAGTGATCCGTGCCAGAGCGCTGTCACGGTCGGCGACGAGCTTGGTAATGCGGTCGTCCACCTGACCGCGGTCGTAACCACGCCGCACGAGCTCGAAGCCGAAGGGGGAGGAAGTGTCGCTCATGGGGTTCCTGTCGAATGAGACCGGTGAGGTGATAGGGGAATCCTAGGGGCCCAGGCGGCGTGTCATCGAGCGTATGCCCGTTTGATCTGGAGAATGTCCAGCCTTTTGAGTGGCTACCCCTCCGAAGACTTGCCACTCGAACGGGTTCCACCGGCCGCCGCACCCGCCTTGGCCGCCTCCTTGCCGCCGGAGGACGGTGTCTCGAAAGATTCCAACGCCTCAAGTACGTCCTGGACACGGGAGATCTCGGCGTTGATGTCCGCACGGCGCCGGACCAGCACGTCCAGCTCGTGCTTGCCCTCGTCGACCGTGCGCCGGGCCTCCGCCGCCGCGTCGTCGCGCAGCTTCGTCGCCTCGCGGATCAGCTCGGCCTTCTTGGCCTCCGCCTCCTTGAGCAGCGCCTCGGCCTTCTTCACGGCTGCGATGCGCACCTTGCTCGCCTCGGAGCTGGCGTCCGAAAGAAGCTGTTTGGCCTTCGCCTGGGCTTGCGTCGTCTGCTCGGTGGCGGCCGTGACCAGCTTGTCGACGCGCTCGCCCGCCGTCTTCATCTGCTCGGCGCTCTCCCGCCGGGCCCGCTCGTGCAGTTCCTCGATCTCCGACTCGGTCCGCGCGCGCACCTCCTCGGTGCGCTCCCTGATGGCCGTCGCGTCCGCGCGCGCCCCGGCCAGCAGCTCGTCCGCGTCCGTACGGGACTTCTCCACCAGGGAGTTGCCCTCCACGGTCGCCTCGGCGACGATCCGCTCGGCCTCCTTGCGGGCCGCGCCGACCATCGTGTCGGCCTGCTCCTCGGCCAGTGTGGCCGCGAGCAGCGCCTCCTCCTGGGCCTTGGCGATGAGCTGGTCCGCCTGCTCGGCCGCGTCCGAACGGCGCTTGGCCGCCGCCGTACGCGCCTCGTCGAGCAGCCGGTCGGACTCCTCGCGGGCCTCGGTGCGGATCTTCTCCGCGGCCTCCTCGGTCCGGGCGCGGCTCTTCTCGGCCTCCGCGCGGATCCGCTCGGCGGCCCGCTGGGCGGAGCCCACGGTCTCGGCGGCCTCGGCGCGCAGCCGCTCCGCCTCCCCGTTCGCCTCGGTGAGCACCCGCTCGGCCTCGCTGCTCGCCTCGGCGATGAGGTTGTCCGCCTGCCCGGCCGCGTCCGCACGGCGCTTGTCGGCGGCCTGGCGGGCCTCGTCGAGCAGCCGCTCCGCCTCCGTACGCGCCTCGGCGAGCGTCTGTTCGGCCTGCTCGCGCGCCTCGTTGACCTTCTGCTCGGCCTCGGCGGCCGCGGCCGCCAGGGTCGAACCGGCGTCGGCGCGCGCCTCGGTGGTGACCAGCTCCGCGTATGTGTCGGCGTCGGACGTGGTGCGCTCGGCGTGGGCGGTGGCCTCCGCGAGCAGCCGGTCGTGCTCCGACTGGCCCTCGTCGCGCAACTGCTGAGCCTCCGCCACCAGACGCTCGGCCGTGGCCGTCGACTCGGCGGCGAGCCGCTCGGCCTCCTTGGTCGCCTCGGTGACCAGACGGTCGGCCTGGCTCGCGGCGTCGTTCCGGATGCGGTTGGCGTCCTCGCGGGCGTCCGCCCGGGTGCGCGAGGCGTCCTGCTCGGACGAGGCCAGCGCGTCGGAGGCCTCGGTGCGCATCCGCTGCGCGTACTCCGACGCGTCCGAACGCGCCTTGTCCGCCTCGGCGATGGCGTCCGCGACGGTCCGCTCGGCCAGCTCCCTGGCGGCCTCCGCCTCCTCCCGCGCCCGGGTGCGGACGCGCTGGGCGTCCTCCGCGGCGCGCTCGCGCTCGGCGTGCGCGTCGGCGCGGAGCCGGTCCGCCTCCTCCTGCGCCTCCGTCTTCGTACGCTCCGCCACGTGCTCGGCCGTCGAGCGCAGCCCGGCGATCTCCTGCTCGGCCTCCTCGCGCAGCCCCGACACCGAGTCCCGCACCTGCTGGGCGGTCTGCTCGGCGGCCGCCACCAGCTCGGTGGCGCGCCGGTCGGCCTCCTCGCCGAGCCGCTGCGCCTCGGCCTGCGCCTCCTCCACCCGCTTACGGGCGGAGGCCAGCAGCTCCTCGCTCTGCTCGCGGGCCTGCGCCCGCTCCGAACCGGCCTCGGTACGCGCCGAGTCCAGCGTCTCCTCCGCCTCGCGGCGCCGGCGCGCGGCCTCCTCCTGGGCGGCGGCGAGTGCCTCCGCGGCCTCGGCGCCCACCCGCTCGGCGGCGGCCGCGGCCTCCGCGCGCATCCGGTCGGCGGTCTCCTGCGCCTCGGACTTGAGGCGCTCGGCCTCCGCGGCCGCCTCGGACCGCAGCCGTACGGCCGCGCCCTCCGCCTCGGCGCGGGCGGTCGAGGAGTCGGCGGCCGCCTCGGTGCGCAGCCGCTCGGCCTCCTGCTCGGCCTGCGCCTGGAGCGTACGGACGCGCTCGGCGGCCTCCGCACGGAGCCGCTCGGTCTCCTCGGCGGCCTCGCGCCGGATCCGCTCGCTCTCGCCGCGCGCCTCGGTCAGCGCCTGCTCGGCGGAGACGTGCCGCTGCTCGGCCTCGGTGTGCAGCCGCGTCAACTCGTCGGCGGCGTCCGCCTGGCGGGCGGCGACGGCCCGCTCGGTCTCCGCACGCAGCTTGGCGGAAGCCTGCTCGGCGGCCGTCCTGACGGCCTCGGCCTGCTCCTCGGCCTCCGCGCGCAGCCGCTCGGCCTCGGCCCGGGTGCGCTCCAGGGTCTCCTCGGCCTGCTTGCGCAGCGTCGTCGCGCGCTCCATGGCCTCGCCGCGGACCCGCTCCGACTCCGCCCCGGCGGAGGTGCGCAGCTCCTCCGCGTCGGCCTTCGCCTTGGTCAGCAGCTCCTCGGCGGTCCTGGCCGCCTCCTCGATCTGCTGGACGCCCTCGCGGCGGGCCTCGCCGCGGATGCGCTCGCCCTCGGCGACCGCCTCGGCCCGCAGCTGCTCGGCCTCGCCGCGCAGCCTGCGCGCCTCCTCCTGCAGCTCGACCGTCTTGGCCCGGTACTCCTTGGTGTCGTCCTTGGCCGCGCCCTTGAGCTGGTCGGCCCGCTCCTCGGCCTGCGAACGCAGCCGGTCCGCCTCGGCGTCGGCCTCACGGCGGATGCGCTCGGCCTCCGCCGCCGCCTTGCGGGTGGTCTCCTGGGCGTCCGCGGACGCCTTGGTGAGCACCTCCTCGGCGGCCCGGGCGGCCTTGGCGAGCTGGGCGGCGGTGTCCTCGGCCGCGCTGGTACGGGCCTTCTCGGCGGCCTCGGAGACCAGCCCCTCGGCCTTGGCGCGCGCGTCGGCGAGCGCCTGCTCGGCCTCCGACTTGAGCGCCTCGGAGTCCTTGGTCGCCTCGGCGACGAGCCGGGCGATCTCGGTCTTGGCGGTACGGGTGCGCTGCTCGTTGGCGGACTCGGCGCCCGCGAGCTGCTTGGCCGCCGACTCCTTCGCCTCGGCCAGCACCTTCTCGGCCTCGGCGCGCGCCTCGCGCAGCGCCGACTCGGCCTCCTGCATCCGCTGCTCGGCGGCCCGGCTCAGCTCGGCCGCCTGCTGGCGCGCCTGGTCGGACTCGGCGGTGGTGGACGAGCGCAGCTGCTCGGCGTGGGAGGTGGCCTCCTGGGCCTGGTTGGAGGCGGCGTTGAGGAGCCGCTCGGCGTCCTTGCGGGCGCGCAGCAGGATCGCTTCGGCTTCCGTACGGGCCGACTCGGCCTCGGAGCCGAGCCGTTGCCTGGCCTCCTCGGCGATCCGGGCGGCCTCCGCGCGGGCGGCGGCCAGCGCCGCCTCGCTCTCGGCACGCGACTCTTCGAGCAGGCGCCGGGCCTGCGCCTCGGTCCGCGCCCGCAGCTGCTCCGCCCACGCCACGTTCTCGTTGACGTGCGACTCGACGGTCGCACGCCGCTCGGCCAGCTCCTGGTCGAGCCGCTGGCGGCGGGTGACCGCCTCCGTGTGCAGCTCGGCCTGGAGCCGGGCCTGGTGCTCGGCGTGTTCCTGGAGGATGCGCTGGGTCTGGGCACGGGCGTCGCGCAGCTCGCGCTCGGCGTCCGTGCGCAGCTGCTCGGCCTGCATCTGCGCGTTGCGCAGCAGCTGTTCGGCCTGGTAGCCGATGTCCGCGGCATCGTAGGCAGGGCGCATCGCGAGGTTGCGGCGCGCCTCGTGCAGCTTGGCGCGCAGCACCTCGACCTGGTAACCGAGGTCCTCGGCGTGCTGGACGGCCTTCTCCCGCTCGGTCTTCAGCCGGTCCATCTCGGCCTCGAACCGCGAGAGGTGGTCGTCAGGCCGGTGGCTGTCCTGGCGTTCGTAGCCCCGCACTGCGCGGTCCCATCCGTCCCCTGGTCGCGAACACTGCCCGTACGAGCACCGTCCGACGACGGACGGGCCCCCGGTGAATGGTGTCAGATCGACAAGGGGGCGTGGGTCCCAGGCCCCGACCCGACCCCGGCCCGGAACCGCCCACTGTACCGGCCCCGGAATGCCGGGGTCAGTGCTCTCCTGCCGAGGTGACCAGTTCGGTCAGTACACCGTGGCAGTCCTTGGGGTGCAGGAACGTGATGCGGGACCCCATCGAGCCGGTGCGCGGCTCGTCGTAGAGGACCCGGACGCCCTTGCCGCGGATGGCCTCGGCGTCCCCGTCGACGTCGGCGGTGCCGAAGGCGATGTGGTGGACGCCCTCACCGTTCTTGGCCAGCCATTTCCCGACCGCGGAGTCCTCCCGGGTGGGCTCCAGGAGCTGGAGGTAGGAGGCGCCGCCGTCGGAAGTACCGTTGATCTTGAGCATGGCCTCCCGAACGCCCTGCTCCTCGTTGATCTCGGAGTGGAACACCTCGAATCCGTACGTAGCACGATAGAACTCGACGGTCTTGTCGAGGTCGAAACAGGCGATCCCGATGTGGTCGATGCGCGTCAGCATGGGACCAGTGCAGCGCCCCGGAGGTGGTTACGCAACGTGCGCGCGATCACACCGGCTGGCCGGTGACGCCGCCGCGTACCGCTCAGTACATTCAAAGTAAACCCTCGTTCACTCCTCATCCCTAGGGGCCGTGCCTCATGTCTGGAACGACCGGTACCACCTCAGTGATCGTCGCGGGCGCCCGCACGCCCATGGGCCGACTGCTCGGCTCCCTCAAGTCCTTCTCGGGCGCCGACCTCGGCGGCGTCGCCATCAAGGCCGCGCTCGACCGGGCCGGCATCGGCGGCGACCAGGTCCAGTACGTGATCATGGGCCAGGTGCTCCAGGCCGGTGCGGGCCAGATCCCGGCCCGCCAGGCGGCCGTCAAGGCCGGCATCCCGATGAGCGTCCCGGCGCTCACGATCAACAAGGTCTGTCTCTCGGGCCTCGACGCCATCGCGCTCGCCGACCAGCTGATCCGCGCCGGCGAGTTCGACGTGGTGGTGGCCGGCGGCCAGGAGTCGATGACCAACGCGCCGCACCTGCTGCCGAAGTCGCGCGAGGGCTACAAGTACGGCGCGATCGAGATGCTCGACGCGATGGCGTACGACGGTCTGACCGACGCCTTCGAGAACATCGCCATGGGCGAGTCCACCGAGAAGCACAACACCCGTCTGGGCATCGAGCGCGCCCCGCAGGACGAGATCGCGGCGCTCTCCCACCAGCGCGCCGCCGCCGCCCAGAAGAACGGGCTGTTCGAGGCCGAGATCACCCCGGTCGAGATCCCGCAGCGCAAGGGCGAGCCGGTGATCTTCGCCAAGGACGAGGGCATCCGCGCGGAGACCACCGCCGAGTCCCTCGGCAAGCTGCGCCCGGCCTTCGCCAAGGACGGCACGATCACGGCCGGTACCTCCTCGCAGATCTCGGACGGCGCGGCCGCGGTCGTGGTCATGTCCAAGGCGAAGGCCGAGGAGCTGGGCCTGGAGTGGATCGCGGAGATCGGCGCCCACGGCAATGTGGCGGGCCCCGACAACTCCCTCCAGTCGCAGCCGTCCAACGCCATCAAGCACGCCCTGGGCAAGGAGGGCATCGGCGTCGAGGACCTCGACCTCATCGAGATCAACGAGGCGTTCGCGGCGGTCGCGGTCCAGTCAATGAAGGACCTCGGCGTCTCCCCGGAAAAGGTGAACGTCAACGGTGGCGCGATCGCCCTGGGCCACCCCATCGGGATGTCGGGCGCGCGCGTGGTGCTCCACCTGGCGCTGGAGCTCAAGCGCCGCGGCGGCGGTACGGGTGCGGCGGCGCTGTGCGGCGGCGGCGGCCAGGGCGACGCCCTGATCATCAAGGTCCCGGGCAAGTAGGCACCGCTCCCGCTGTACGTACGCACTGATCCCCGAACCGAACGGAGCGGCAATGGTGGACGTCCCCGAACTGGTGGCACAGGCGAGAGAGGGCCGGCCGCGCGCCGTGGCCCGGCTGATCTCGCTGGTCGAGGGGGCGTCCCCGCAACTGCGCGAGGTGATGGCGCAGTTGGCTCCGCTGACCGGCGGGGCGTACGTGGTGGGCCTCACGGGCTCGCCGGGTGTCGGCAAGTCGACATCGACGTCGGCGCTGGTCACGGCGTACCGGCGGGCGGGGAAGCGGGTCGGGGTCCTCGCGGTCGATCCCTCCTCGCCGTTCTCCGGCGGCGCCCTGCTCGGCGACCGGGTCCGTATGTCGGACCATGCCTCCGACCCCGGCGTCTACATCCGCTCGATGGCCACCCGGGGGCACCTGGGCGGCCTCGCCTGGTCGGCCCCGCAGGCGATCCGCGTCCTGGACGCGGCGGGCTGCGAGGTGATCCTCGTGGAGACGGTCGGCGTCGGCCAGTCGGAGGTCGAGATCGCCTCCCAGGCGGACACGTCGGTGGTCCTGCTCGCCCCCGGCATGGGCGACGGCATCCAGGCGGCGAAGGCGGGAATCCTGGAGATCGGCGACGTATACGTCGTCAACAAGGCCGACCGCGACGGCGCGGACGCGACCGCGCGCGAGCTCAACCACATGCTGGGGCTTGGCGAGGCGCGCGGTGCGGGCGACTGGCGCCCGCCCATCGTCAAGACGGTGGCGGCCCGGTCCGAGGGCATCGACGAACTCGTGGAGGCGCTGGAGAAGCACCACGCGTGGATGGCGGAGCGGGGGGTGCTGGGGGAGCGGCGCCTGGCCCGCGCGGCGCGAGAGGTCGAGACGATCGCGGTCACGGCCCTGCGCGAACGCATCGGCGACCTCCACGGCGACCGCCGCCTGGACGCGCTGGCGTCCCGCATCATCGCCGGCGAGCTGGACCCGTACGCGGCGGCGGACGAGCTGGTGGCGGGACTCACGGGCGAGTAGTCGGCCCCACCCCGCCCCTTCACCTAAACCCTCCGGGGGTGGGTGGCTGGTTGAGGTGGTTTCCCGGGGGCTGCGCCCCCGGACTCCCTTTGCGGGGCCCCCGGACTCCCTTTGCGGGGCCTGCGGCCCCTGCACCCCGCTTTCGGGGCTCCGGCCCCGGACCCCGGCCCGGCACCGGGCGTGGGTGGGCTGCGGGGCTCCGCCCCGGACCCCGCTCCTCAAACGCCGGAGGGACTGATTTTGCCGGGGCCCGCTCGTTTCACGCTGGAGGGCCTGAATTTGCCCGGCGCCGCTCCTTGCACGCCGGAGGGGCGGGAGGTGCCTTTAGGGGCGCGGGGAACTGCGCGACCAGCCACACACAGCCCGCAGGCGAACGGGGGCGGGGCGGAGCCCCCTAAGCGGGGTGCCGGGGCCGCAGGCCCCGCAGAGCGGGTGCAGGGGCGCAGTCCCGCCCAGGGGTCCGGGGGCGCAGCCCCCGGGAAACCCACCTCCACCCGCCCCCGGAGGGTTTAGGTGAAGGGGCGGGGTGGGGCAACCCTCAGAGCTTGCCGCGGTGGCCGCGCAAGTGCTCCGCCACCGGCGTCAAAGACGCCCGCAGCTCCGACAGCGCCTCACTCGACAGCAAGTCGATGAAGTGCTTGCGCACCGACGCCACATGGTGCGGCGCCACCTTCCCCATCGTCTCCACCCCCGCGTCGGTCAACACCGCGAACAGCCCCCGCCGGTCGGACTCGCAGTTCTCCCGGCGGACCAGACCCGCGTTCTCCATCCGCGTGATCTGGTGCGAAAGGCGGCTCTTGGACTGAAGGGTCGCGGCGGCGAGGTCGCTCATGCGCAGCCGCTGCCCCTCGGCCTCCGAGAGGTTGACCAGGATCTCGTAGTCGTTGTTGGTCAGGCCGAACGGCTGCAGGTCCTTTTCCATCTGGTGCGTCAGCATCCTGTTGACGTCCAGATAGGTACGCCAGGCGCACTGCTCGCTATCGGTCAGCCAGTTGGTGGCCGTCTCGGTCTCCATATGTGGATTCTACCTAAGAAGTTGAATTCTGAACGAAGCCTGGGAATGTGACGCCCCGCACGCACCGGCACAAGGGCGCGTCAGCAACCCAGCCCAGGTCGTGGTCAGCGCCTGGCAAGGGTGCACGCGTTCGACGTCACACTCCGCAGACTACCGCTCACAGGCCGAAGCGACGCTGGAGGTCTCCGAGCTGGCCGGGAAGACGCGGTACCGAACCCGCCGCCCCGCCCGCCCCGGCCGGCACCCCGCCGCCCGGAACGCCCGGCTCCGCGGGCACTTGCCCCGTCATCGGCTCGGCCATCAGCACCTCGGTGGACTGGAGCAGCACCGTACCCGCGCCCACGAACTCGAACTGGTGCTCCTCGCCCGACGTCCCCCCGAGCCCCGTCAGTGACCGGATTCCGCCCAGTACGCCCGTCATATAGCCGTGATCGTAGTGGTGGCAGGGCGACGGACAGTCCGCCCAGCCCACCAGCGCCTGCGGGGCCACCCGGATCGGCGGCTCCATGAACACCACCGGTCCGTTGGACGCCGCGACGAACTTCCCGGTTCCGATCAGCGTCAGGAAACCCGGCACGATCGACTGCTTGAGCGCCAGCGTCGGCTGGTAGGCCAGCAGGTTCCCGGCCCGGATGGTGAGGTTGCCGTCCTCCAGGTCGTACGAGTTGACGTCGAAGGCCCGGTCCGCGAGCAGCATCTTGCCGGAGCCGTCCGCGACCACCCAGTCGCTCGCGTGCAGCGGCGAGTGGAAGCTGGTGCGCAGCAGCCGGTCGAGGCGGCCGTGGCCGATGCCGTTGAACTCGATGCGCCCGTAGTAGGCGATCATCTTGCCCTTCTGCAGGAACCACTGGCTCGATTTGAGCTCCACGCAGAAGGTGTATTTGTTGACGTTGTCGTCCGCCGGCAGCGAGTGCGGGTCGAAGATCACCGGGCCGCTCACAGCTTCTCCTCCGAGGCCTGGACGTACACCGCGCCGCTGCCCGACAGTTCGAGCTGGAAGGCCTCTCCCGAGCCCCGGCCCACCATGTCGCGCCAGCCCAGTGCCGTGGACAGCTTGTTGCGTACGTCGCCGTGGTGGGCCACGTACGCCTGCGGGTCGACATGGACGGGGCGCTGCGGGGTGATCGGCAGCTCGATCACGCCGCCGTGCGCCATCACGGCGACCGCGCCATGGCCCTTGAGCGTCGTGGTGAACAGGCCCTGACCCGTCACCTGGCCCCGGACCATGCCCATGACGCCGCCCTGCGAGCCCATGAACATCGTGCCCTGCTGGAGGGTGCCGTCGAAGGCGAGCAGCCGGTCCGCCTCCACGCACAGGGTGTCCCCGGCGAGGTTGATGACCTGGATGTGGTGGCCGCCGTGGCCGAACATCACCGTGCCGCTGCCCTCCACGGTCATCAGCGGCGTCGCCTCGTTGGCCACCCGCCGGCCGATCATCGACATCAGGCCGCCCTGGCCGCCCTGCATGTTGGGCGTGAACGACACCTCACCCTTGTACGCGAGCATCGCGCCGCGCTGGCTGAACATCTTCTGGCCGGGCGCCAACGTGGCCTCGACCATCTTGGAGTTGATCTCGCGGAAGGGCATCAGACGTCCCCTCCGATCGTGTTGCGCTCGCTGGGCTGCACGTACACCAGTCCCTCGCCCTCGAAGCGGATCTGGAACGCCTCCCCCGAGCCCTCGCCGAGCAGGGTGCGGAAGGTCACCCCGGACTGGAAGTGCTGCTGGAGGTTGCCCTGGTGGGCGATGTACGCGCCGGGGTCGACCGCCAGCGGGTACTGCGCGGAGACCCGCAGCACCACGGCGGGGCCGTCCGAGACGATCGCCGCCTGGCCGTGGCCCTCGACCGTGGTCGTGAACAGGCCGTTGCCCTGAGTCGCGCCGCGCAGCCCGGTGAAGGTGGTGCCGGTGCGCAGCCCCGCGTCGGTGGCGAGCAGATTGCTCGCCTCGACCCAGAGCTTGTCGCCCTGGAGCGAGACCAGGTTGATCTCGGAGGCGCGGTCGGCGAAGTAGCAGGTGCCGTTGCCCTTCACCTCCATCACGGTCATGGATTCGCCGGTGAGGCGGCGGGTCACCATGCCGCGGATGCCCTCACCGCCGCCGGACATCTTCTTGAAGGCCATCTGGCCGTCGTAGGCGACCATCGAGCCGTTCTTCGCCTTGACGGCGTCCCCGGTCATGTCGACGGCCAGCACTTTGCTGCCTTGGAGTCGGAACGTTGCCACGCGCTGACGTTAGCGGCCCCGCCCCCGCCCGGCCAGGCCCTTGGGTGCCGGGCACCGGCCCGCGGGGACCCCCGCCAAGATCCCGGCGCCGCCGATGTCACAATGGAGACGTTTGTGCTTGCGTTCACAAGCAACACCCTCCGACCCTCCCACCGAAGGTGCCCCCGTGGACATCAAGACCGCATCCGCCCTCCACCGCCTCCGGCTGGTCTCGGCCCCGGAAGCCGTCTCTTTCCTGCTGCTGCTCGTGTGCTCGGTGCTGAAGCGGACGACCGACGTCAACGCCGTCCCGGTGATGGGCGCGATCCACGGCATCCTCTTCATCCTGTACGTGATCTTCTGGGCCGACGCCTGGAACAAGGCGAAGTGGCCGGTGAGGACCGCCGCCCTGTACTTCGTCCTGTCCGTGCTGCCGTTCGGCGGCTTCGTGGCCGAGCGCAAGCTCAAGCGCCAGGCCGAGGACGCCCTGATCGCCGCCCGCGCCCGCAAGGAAGGCGTGGTCGGAGCGTGATCGTCGCCTTCTCGGTCACCCCGCTCGGCGTCGGCGAGGACGTGGGGGAGTACGTCGCCGACGCCGTCCGTGTCGTACGCGAGTCCGGGCTGCCGAACCGGACCGACGCCATGTTCACCTCGATCGAGGGGGAGTGGGACGAGGTGATGGACGTCGTCAAGCGCGCCGTCGCCGCCGTCGAGGCCCGCGCCCCGCGCGTCTCGCTCGTCCTGAAGGCGGACGTCCGTCCGGGCGTCACCGACGGGCTCACCTCCAAGGTGGAGACGGTGGAGCGCCACCTCTCCGCCTGAGCTCCGAGCCGCTGTTCGAGCCCCCGGCCGCCCCGTGCGGCACCGGGGGCTCTTCCGTGCCGCGACCCGGCGCAAACCGCTCGAACAAGAACCGCTCACTCGGAGTACTCCAGTCGACACGTCGAAGAATCTCCACTTCTGTGGGGATATCTACCTGACTCGATCAGCTGGAGGGCACAGTGCGGTCGAAGAGTCCGTCGGAGCAGTACGACTACGAGACCCACAGCCGGCTCGCCGGACCGCTCACGGAACCGGACCGGTCGGCCTACCGGGTGCGGTACCGAAGTCTCCTCTCCGCCGAACCCCGCCGAATACGCGCCGTGCTCCTGATGACGCTGGCACCCGTGCTCACCGCGGTCCTGCTGGTCTACCTGGTCTGGCCGACCCACTGGGTGGAGCGCGAGGGCGGGGACGAGTGGCTCGTCGGGCTGGACATCGCGATGCTCGTGGCGATCGGCCTGATCGAGCTCTTCATGGTCGCCAACGTCGTCTCGATCGCGCACGCCACCATGGTCGCCAGGGACCCCATACCGGTGTACCCCGAACCCGGCACCCGGGTCGCCTTCCTCACCACCTGGGTGCCCGGCAAGGAGCCCATGGCCATGGTCCGGGCCACCCTGGAGGGCGCCGTCCGCCTCCATCACCCGGGCCCCCTCGACGTCTGGCTCCTGGACGAGGGCGACGACGAACGGGCCAAGGCGCTCTGCCAGGAGCTGGGGGTGCGCCACTTCACCCGCAGCGGCGTCCCCGAGTGGAACCGCAAGAAGGGCCCGCACAAGGCCCGTACCAAGCACGGCAACTACAACGCCTGGCTCGCCATGCACGGCGAGGGCTACGACTTCTTCGCCTCCGTCGACACCGACCACGTGCCGCTCCCCGACTTCCTGGAGCGGATGATGGGCTACTTCCGCGACCCCGACGTCGCGTTCGTGGTCGGCCCCCAGGTCTACGGGAACTACGACTCGCCCGTCACCAAGGCCGCCGAGTCCCAGCAGTTCCTCTTCCACGCGCTGATCCAGCGGGCCGGCAACCGCTACCGCGCCCCGATGTTCGTCGGCACCAACAACATCGTCCGGATCACCGCCCTGCGCCAGGTCGGCGGGCTCTACGACTCGATCACCGAGGACATGGCCACCGGCTTCGAGCTGCACCGCCGCAAGAACCCCGGGACCGGCCACTTCTGGAGGTCCGTCTACACCCCGGACGTGCTCGCCGTCGGCGAGGGCCCGGAGTCCTGGACCGACTTCTTCACCCAGCAGATGCGCTGGTCGCGGGGTACGTACGAGACGCTGCTCAAGCAGTACTGGAAGGCGCTGTTCCGGGTCCCGCCCGGGCGGCTCCTCTCGTACACCCTGATGCTCGTCTACTACCCGATGACCGCCGTCAACTGGCTGCTCGGCATCGTCAGCTGCGTCCTGTTCCTCTGGTTCGGCGCCTCCGGCACCCAGGTCTCCGCCTCCGTCTGGCTGATGCTCTACAGCGACGCGGCCGCCCTCCAGATCGGGCTCTACCTCTGGAACCGCCGCCACAACGTCTCACCCCACGAACCCCAGGGCTCCGGCGGGCTCGCCGGCATGGGGATGTCCGCGCTCTCCGCGCCCATCTACCTCAAGTCGCTCGGCTCGGCGGTGCTGCGCACCCGCGGCCGGTTCGTCGTCACCCCCAAGGGCGGGGAGGCCAGCCCCGACCGGCTGTGGACCTTCCGCATCCACCTCTTCTGGGCCGCGGTGCTCGTCGTGTCGCTGGGCGCCTCGGTCCACTACGGCCACACCCATGCGGCGATGCGGACCTGGGCCGTCCTGGCCCTCGCCATCGCGCTGGCCCCCGTCGCCGTCTGGTCCTGGACCGCCCGGCGCGAGCGCGCGGCCACCAGGAGGCGGGCCCTGGCGCGGTCTCCAGAGCCCGAGGGGGCGGAGGGCGCCCTCGCCGCCGCGCCGGCCGCCACGACGACCGGAGGGAACTGAGCCATGGCCTACCGGCCCTCCCCGCGCACCAAGAAGACGCTCCTCGGCGCCGGCGCGGTCGTACTGCTCGCCGGTCTCAACGCCCCGGCCGCGCTCACCTTCGCCGAGGAGCAGTACCACGCGTACCAGATCCGCCAACCCGACTACATGCGCAGGTACGGCGCCTGGGACACCGTCGACATCCCTGCGAGGTACCGCACCAACGCGATCCACGCGGCCCTGCTGCACACCGGCAAGGTCCTGATCATCGCCGGGTCCGGCAACAAGCAGGAGAAGTTCGACGCCGGCTCCTTCGACACCGTGCTGTGGAACCCGAAGGGCAACACCTTCAAGAAGGTCCCCACCCCCGAGGACTTCTTCTGCTCCGGCCACGCCCAGCTCCCCGACGGCCGCCTCCTGGTGGCGGGCGGCACCGCGCGCTACGAGGTCCTGGACGCCCAGGTGAAGCGGGCCGGCGGCGGGATGCGGGTCAAGAACGAGAACCCGGACAAGCCCGTCACCATCAAGAAGGGCACCAGGTTCCGCTCCCCTGCGGGCGTCGAGTACGTCTCCAGGTTCGACGTCACCGTGCCCCGGGCCAAACGTGAGTTCGTGGTCGGCCACTACGCGACCGGCCAGATGAAACCGTGGAAGACCAAGGTCACCGCGGCCGAGGCCCGCGTCTTCGTGGAGGCCGCCGCCGAGGGCCCCGAGTTCGTGGCCACCGACCAGGCGCAGTACGAGATCGAGGGCCTCAAGGGCGACGACGCCGACAACACGTACGGCCTCGCCGAGAAGATCACCATGGACAAGCAGGACTTCCAGGGCATCCGGGCGGCCTACGAGTTCGACCCGAAGGCGGAGAAGTACATACCGGTGGCCCCGATGCAGGAGGCCCGCTGGTACCCGACGCTCACCACCCTCCAGGACGGCAAGGTCCTCGCCGTCTCCGGGCTCGACGACGTGGGCACGATCCTCGCGGGCGAGAACGAGATCTACGACCCCAGGACGAAGAAGTGGGCCAAGGGGCCCTTCCGGTACTTCCCCACGTACCCCTCGCTCTTCCTCACCAAGAGCGGCAAGCTCTTCTACTCCGGCGCCAACGCGGGCTACGGGCCCGCCGACAAGGGCCGCGAGCCGGGCCTGTGGGACATCGCCACCAACACCTTCACCAAGATCAACGGCCTGGGCGACGGCGACCAGCTCGAAACGGCCAGCTCGCTGCTGCTCCCGCCCGCCCAGGACCAGAGGTTCATGCTCCTGGGCGGCGGCGGGGTCGGCGAGTCCGAGAAGTCCACGCCCCGCACCGCGCTGATCGACCTCAAGCAGGACAGCCCCGCCTTCAGGACCGGACCCACGCTCCCGCAGGGCACCCGCTACCTCAACAGCGTGATCCTGCCCGACGACTCCGTCTTCACCAGCGGCGGCTCCGAGGACTACCGGGGCCGCGGCTCCAGCAACATCCTCAAGGCCCAGTTCTACGACCCCGCCGCCAACGCCTTCCGCGAGGCCGCCGACCCCACGGTCGGGCGCAACTACCACTCGGAGGCGCTGCTGCTGCCCGACGGCCGGGTCGCCACCTTCGGCTCCGACTCGCTCTTCGGCGACAAGGACAACACCAAGCTCGGCAAGTTCGAGCAGCGCATGGAGATCTACACCCCGCCCTACCTCTACCGGGACAAGGACAAGCGTCCCGCCCTCGGCGACGGCCCGCAGGCGGTCGGCCAGGACCGCCGCGCCACCTTCCCCGCCGCCCACCCCGAGCGGATCGCCAAGGCCCGGCTGATGCGGCCGAGCGCGGTCACCCACACCACGGACGTCGAGCAGCGCTCGATCGACGTGCGCCTGACCAAGGACAGGAACTCGGTGACGGTCGAGGTGCCGCGCGACAAGGCCCTCGTCCCGCCCGGCTGGTACATGCTCTTCGTCACGGACGCGGAGGGCACGCCGTCCGAGGCGAAGTGGCTGTTGACCGACTAGCGCCTCTTGTGACCGACTGGCGCCTCTTGTGCCTCCAGTGCTTCACGCCGTCGAGCGGCGGGCCAGGCCCAGGGCGTATTCCGGCCACCAGGCGCCCGCCGCGGGCCCGCCCCGGCAGGTCCCGTCCGAGTCGCCGGGCCGCTTGATCCACAGATACGCGTCGAGCCGGCGGTCCCCGGTGCTGGTGGTCGGCGGTGTGCCGAGGGCCCGGCCGGGCGGGTTGCACCAGGCCTGGCCGGGGTCGTCGGGCAGCGGCCCGGCCCCGTTGCGGCTGGTGTCGATCACGAAGTGCTTGCCGCCGAGCCCCTGCGAGATCTTGGTGCCGTACGCCCGTACGGCGTCGTCGGTCTGGAAGTTGGAGACGTTCAGCGCGAACCCGTCCGCCCGGGCGACCCCGGCGCGGGCCAGCGGCTCGACCAGCTTGGCTGGGTCGGGGATCCACGCCGGGTTGCCCGCGTCCAGGTAGACCTTGGTGTTCGGCAGCTTCTTGAAGTGGTCGACCGCCTCGTTGAGCAGCTGGTAGCGCTCGTCCCAGTGCTCGGGCGTGGTGCAGCCGTCGACCATGTGGGCCACCGCGTCCGGCTCCAGGACCACGATCGCCTTGGCGTCCCCGATCGCCTCGGCGAACATGCCGAACCAGGCGCGGTACGCGGCCGTGTCCGCCGCGCCGCCCGCCGAGAGCCCGCCGCAGTCGCGGTGCGGGATGTTGTACGCCACGAGCAGGATCGTGCGCTGGTCCTTGGCGGCGCCCGCCACGGCCTTGCGGATCCCGGGCCCCGGGTTGTCCCACGCGGGCCAGTCCGCCGTCGGCCGGTCCGCGATCCGCCGCAGCGCCTCGGCGTCGGCGGTACGCCCCTGCGCCTCCCAGATCTTGATCTGCTTGGCGGCGCTGCTGTCCGGGTCGACCCAGAAGGGCCCGCCGGGCGCCGGTTCGGCGCCCTCGCCCGTGGAGTGACGCCGGCCGGCGGTCGAGGCGGCGCCGGGATCCGGGTCGGGGGAGCCCGAGCAGCCGACCGCCACGGTGAGCAGGGCGGCGGCGAGCAGGACGCGGTGCCGGACGGTTCCGTGCCGGGACATGCGGCTCCCTGGGGTCACAGGGTGTACACAGGACGCCAACAATCGTGACATATCGGTCACTCTCCGCAGTGGAGCGCCACGGGCCGGGGTGGATGCAGCTGTGCGGGCCGAAGTGTGAGACGGGGCTGACCGGCATGTGAGCAGTCGGTAAGGTCAATGCGTGCCGAAGCCGCTCAGCCTCCCGTTCGACCCCATCGCCCGCGCCGACGAACTCTGGCAGCAGCGCTGGGGGCCGGTCCCCTCCATGGGGGCGATCACCTCGATCATGCGCGCGCACCAGATCCTGCTCGCCGAGGTCGACGCGGTCGTCAAGCCGTACGGGCTGACCTTCGCGCGGTACGAGGCGCTGGTGCTGCTCACCTTCTCCAAGGCGGGTGAGCTGCCGATGTCCAAGATCGGCGAGCGGCTGATGGTCCACCCCACCTCGGTGACGAACACCGTGGACCGACTGGTGCGCTCGGGGCTCGTCGACAAGCGCCCCAACCCCAATGACGGGCGGGGCACGCTGGCGTCCATCACGGACAAGGGCCGCGAGGTCGTCGAGAACGCGACGCGGGACCTTATGGAGATGGACTTCGGGCTGGGCACCTACGACGCGGAGGAGTGCGGGGAGATCTTCGCGCTGCTGCGGCCGCTTCGGGTGGCCGCGGGTGATTTCGAGGGCGCTTGAGAGCTCGGCGCGCGGTGTGACCGGTCGGCTGCGGGTTGTCGTGGGCTGGTCGCGCAGTTCCCCGCGCCCCTGGGAGGGCCCTCCGGGCCCATTTGAGGGGCGCGGGGCTGTGACACTGTGCGGCTCCGCCGCGTGGGCGCGACCAGCCCCCACCGGCCCGCAGGAGGGCAACGCGAGATCGCGTCTGCGCGGCCGTTAGTCTCGTAGGTATGAAAAAGAGCGTGTTGACCCGCTACCGGATCATGGCTTACGTCACCGGCGTCCTCCTCGTCCTGCTCACCCTCGGCGTGATCGCCAAGTATCTGCTGGACATGGACGGCGCGGCCGACTTCACCAAGATCGTGGGCATCGCGCACGGCTGGCTGTACGTCCTGTACCTCGTCTGCGCCTTCGACCTCGGCTCCAAGGCGAAGTGGCCGGTCGGCAAGCAGCTCTGGGTGCTCCTCGCCGGCACTATTCCCACCGCTGCTTTCTTCGTCGAGCGCAAGGTCTCCCGCGAGGTCGAGGCCCTGGTCACGGACCCGGAGCCGGCCGCGGCCCAGGCGTAACCCCACCGCCCACGGAGAACCGTGGGCGGCTGGCCATCGACATTTACTAGGACGTCCTAGTAAATTCGGGGGTATGGACGCTGACGCCATCGAGGAAGGCCGCCGACGCTGGCAGGCCCGTTACGACAAGGCCCGCAAGCGGGACGCGGACTTCACCACGCTCTCCGGGGACCCGGTGGACCCGGTCTACGGGCCCCGCCCCGGCGACACCTACGAGGGCTTCGAGCGGATCGGATGGCCCGGCGAGTACCCGTACACCCGAGGTCTCCACGCGACCGGCTACCGGGGCCGGACCTGGACCATCCGCCAGTTCGCCGGGTTCGGCAACGCCGAGCAGACCAACGAGCGCTACAAGATGATCCTCGCGGCGGGCGGCGGCGGCCTCTCCGTCGCCTTCGACATGCCGACCCTGATGGGCCGCGACTCCGACGACCCGCGCGCGCTGGGCGAAGTCGGCCACTGCGGTGTCGCCATCGACTCGGCCGCCGACATGGAGGTCCTGTTCCAGGACATCCCGCTCGGTGACGTCACGACGTCGATGACGATCAGCGGTCCCGCCGTGCCGGTGTTCTGCATGTACCTGGTCGCCGCCGAGCGGCAGGGCGTCGACCCGGGCATCCTCAACGGCACGCTCCAGACCGACATCTTCAAGGAGTACATCGCGCAGAAGGAGTGGCTCTTCCAGCCCGAGCCGCACCTGCGCCTCATCGGCGACCTGATGGAGCACTGCGCGGCCGGTATTCCCGCCTACAAGCCGCTGTCCGTCTCCGGCTACCACATCCGCGAGGCCGGGGCGACGGCCGCGCAGGAGCTGGCGTACACCCTGGCCGACGGCTTCGGGTACGTGGAGCTGGGTCTCTCGCGCGGCCTGGACGTGGATGTCTTCGCGCCCGGCCTGTCCTTCTTCTTCGACGCGCACCTCGACTTCTTCGAGGAGATCGCCAAGTTCCGCGCCGCGCGCCGGATCTGGGCCCGCTGGATGAAGGAGGTGTACGGGGCGAAGTCCGACAAGGCGCAGTGGCTGCGCTTCCACACCCAGACGGCCGGTGTCTCGCTGACCGCCCAGCAGCCGTACAACAACGTGGTGCGCACGGCCGTGGAGGCGCTCTCCGCGATCCTCGGCGGCACCAACTCGCTGCACACCAACGCCCTGGACGAGACGCTCGCCCTGCCCAGCGAGCAGGCGGCCGAGATCGCGCTGCGCACCCAGCAGGTGCTGATGGAGGAGACGGGTGTGGCCAACGTGGCCGACCCGCTCGGCGGCGCCTGGTACGTGGAGCAGCTCACCGACCGCATCGAGGCGGAGGCCGAGAAGATCTTCGACCAGATCAAGGAGCGCGGGACGCGGGCGCACCCCGACGGCAAGCACCCGATCGGCCCGATCACCTCCGGCATCCTGCGCGGTATCGAGGACGGCTGGTTCACCGGCGAGATCGCCGAGTCGGCGTTCGAGTACCAGCGGTCCCTGGAGAAGGGTGACAAGCGGGTCGTGGGCGTGAACGTCCACCACGGGTCTGTCACCGGTGACCTGGAGATCCTGCGGGTCAGCCATGAGGTGGAGCGGGAGCAGGTGCGGGTTCTTGCGGGGCGCAAGGCGGGGCGGGACGAGGCGGCCGTGCGGGCGGCTCTGGACGCGATGCTGGCCGCCGCGCGCGATGGCTCGAACATGATCGCGCCCATGCTGGACGCGGTGCGGGCCGAGGCCACGCTGGGTGAGATCTGTGGGGTGCTGCGTGATGAGTGGGGCATCTACGTGGAGCCGGCGGGGTTCTAGGTGCCGCCTTAGTGGGCCGTCTTTCGTCGTGCGGGCCGTCTGTGGCTGAGCGCGCAGTTCCCCGCGCCCCTAACTACCCAGGGG
>NZ_JBHWUR010000103.1:0-27606 GCF_042737755.1 Streptomyces sp. NPDC059994 | reverse complement strand
CTCCTTCAGGGGCGCGGGGAACTGCGCGACCAGCCACAGACGACCCGCAGACGAACGGGGGCCGGGGCGCAGCCCCGGCGGGGGTATCGGGGGCGCAGCCCCCGCGAGGGGGCGGAGGAGCAGCCCGAAGCGGGGCCCGGGGCGGAGCCCGAAGCGGAGGCGGGGGCGCAGCCCCCGTACCGGGGTGCAGGGGGCGCAGCCCCAGCGGGGTGCAGGGCCGCAGGCCCCGCAACGGGGGTTCGGGGGCCCCGCCCCCGGGAAACCCGCCTCCACCCTCCACCCACCCCCGGAGGGTTTAGGTGAAGGGGCGGGGTGGGGCCCAGGACCTAGTCGAACCAGCGCGCCCGCGACAGTTCCGGCGTCCGGGACGGGTCCTCCAGCAGCGCGGCCACCTCGAAGCGGCGCGGCCACTGGCCCGCCGCCCAGGCGAGGGCCGCCGCGACACCCTCCAGCGTCGCCGCGTGCACCGCCCCGTCAGGGGCCTGGCGCCAGTCCAGTTCGACCCCGCCCGCCAACAGCTCCTCGTGCTCGACGTACGTCGACGGCGTCGCCGGGCCCAGCAGGGCCCTGACCGCCTCCGGGACCTCGTGTTCGGTCCCGACCGACGTCACCTCCGCCGTCACCCACTCACCGAGACGCCGCACCTGGAGCAGCTCCGCGAGGTCGGCCGCACGCGAGGGGGCGACCGGGAGCAGCGGCATCCCGGACGTCAATGGCAGCAGGTCCGGCGTGTCCGCCACCACCGCGTCGCCCGCGTCCACCACCCGTACCTCCCCGTCCACGACCGCCCGCAGTTCGTCGGGGAGCGTCACCTGATCGGGGTCGAGGTCGGCCAGCGCCGTGTAGAGGGCGTGGAGTTGGGCGTCCGAGACCGGGCGGTCGGGGTCCGCGAGGCGGGCGAGGAGCTCGGCCGCGCCGCCGGGCTCGTCGAGGAGCGCCGCCACCGACGTACGTACGCCGAGGGCCCGCAGCACCTGCTCGTCGTCGAAGCCGGTCGCGTCGGCCGGCTCGTACAGACCGGCCAGCAGCGGATCGGACCCGGCCGCGCGCAGGCCCGCCGGGCGGCGGCCGCCGAGGACGGGGTGGCCGCGCAGCCACCACGCCGTGTACGGGCGGACCGTCTCCGTCGTGCCGTCCGGCAGCAGGATCCGTACGGGCTGGGTCAGCGCGTCCCGCAGCGGCGGCCGGGCGAGCATCGCCAGCGCCTGCGGCCAGGCTTCGTCGTCGACGAGGTCCAGGTCCCGTACCGCCACGATCTCCGTCGCCACCGGCGGCACCGGCGTGTGCGGCAGCCGGTCGAGGACGTCCTCGCACCACACGTCGACCGCGTCGAGCAGCCCGGCGTCGTCGGGCTCGGCGAAGTCGCCGTCGCGGGGCTCCAGTTCGTCCGGGTCGAGGACGATGTCGGTGGCCCGGACCAGGGCGAAGGTCGCCAGCACACCGCAGGCGGCCAGCGGCTGCTCGCCCCAGCGCCCCGCGAGCTCCGCGTCGACCTCGGCGAGTTCGCCGGGGCGGATGACGGAGGCGAAGGGGCTGCCGGGCAGGACGAGTTCGCCGGCGGGGGCGAGCTCGCCGTCCTCGTCGGTCAGGGCGAGCGCGCCGAGCCACGGCTCGTCGCCGGGCTCCAGGGCGGCGTCGCGCACCAACGCCAGTACCGTCTCGGCGAGTTCCTCGGCGTCGAGGGCGTCCTCGTCCCAGATCTCCGCGCCGTCGAGGGAGGCGGCGACGGCCGCCCGCACCTGAGGGGTCGTCAGGACGGCTCGGGGCGTGGCGGGCAGGGCGCCGAGCTTCTCCAGGAGGGGGTGAGTGGCGTCCGCGTGCGCGACCTTGAGACCCAGCCGGCCGAGGTCGGTGGGGGTGTGGGCCAGGGGCAGCAGGATCTGCCGGGGCCCGATGGCCGTACGCCCGTCCGCGAGCGGCACCGGCAGACCGGAGAGCCGGTCGGGGTCGACGCCGGCGAGGGTGTCGTAGAGCCGGTACCACCACTCGGGCGCGCGCTCGGCGCCGCCGATGCGCTCGATGGCGTCGCCGAGCGGCAGCCGCCCGACGCCGAGCGCACGCAGCTCGGCGCGGCGCTCAAGACCGGCGGGCAGCAGCGTGGGCAGCACCTCCGCGAGCACCTTCACGGTGTCGGCGCCCGCCCCCTCCACGACCTCGGCTTCGAACGGCCGCAGCGCGGGCAGCTCTTCGGACGGCACGGCCGGGGCGAGGAACGCGACCCGGGGCAGCCGCTCCAGGATCGCCGCGCGCAGCGCCCCGTCCAGCTCGCCCCGCCCGAGCGGGCCGGGCACGAGGTCGACGGTGCCGGTCGACACGGGCTGCCAGTCACCGAGCAGCCGGGCGTACGCGTCGGCGGCGCGCTCCACCAGGAAGTCCGTCAGCGGCCCCGGGGCCGGGTGGCGCCGGGCGGTGTCCAGCGGCAGCGACGCGATGAGCAGGGCGGGCACGCCGAGGGGTTCGTCGGTGGGGGTGGGAGCGTGGACGACGGGGGCGGTACGGGGCCGCTGCGGAGCACCGTCCAGGTCCACCGGCACGGCCCAGGTGACCGACCAGTGCGGCCGCAACCGCTCCTCGACGGGCCGGTCGGCGAGGAGTTCGGCGCCCAGGGCCCCACTGTCGCTGACGACCCGCCAGCGGTTGAGCCCCTCCCGGGTGTCATCGATGTGGACGTACCCGTCCTGCTCGGAGCGGCGCAACACGCGCGAGCCGTCCGGGGTTTCGACGATGACCTCGACGAGGCCGGGGAGGGTGAGGAGCAGCGCGTCGTCGACGGCGGCGAGAAGCCGCAGTACGAGATCCTCGGCGGGCTCGTCCCGCAGGGGCAGGACGACGACGGTGTCGTACCCGTCGGGTGCCGACCCCTCGGCGGGCAGGGGGAGCCTCAGCAGGGGTACGTGGCCGTCACGGCGGCGCAGTTCGTCCCCGAGGCCGGGGCTGAAGCGGGCGGCCTCGGCGGCCAGGTCCCGCGCCTCGGCCAGCGACCAGCGGACGCCGCCGGTACGGCCGACGACGGCGGGTTCGTCGCTGACGGCGAGGACGGCGGCGAACCCGACACCGAACCGTCCGACGGCGGTCCCGGCGTCGCGCCGCTTGGCGGAGGCGCGGAGGGTGGACAGCGACTCCACGCCCGTGGCGTCGAGGGGCGTGCCCGTGTTGGCGGCGGCGAGGACGGGCTGTTCGCCGGGGGCGCCGGGGTGGAGGGTCAGCCGGAGCCGCCCGGGCACGCCTGCGCGCGCGGCGGCATCAGCGGCGTTCTGGGCCAGCTCGACGACGAGCCGGTCCCGGTACCCGCCGAGGGCGAGGTCCTCCTCGGCGTTGGCGTCCTCGCGGAAGCGGGCTGGGGCGGCGGCCCAGGTGTCGATGACCCCGCGCCGGAGTCGCCCCGTCCCGAAGGGGTCGGCCCCTTCGACCGCCGTCGCCTTCACGATCACGCCGTACCCCGCTTCTGCGAAAGTTGAACCTTGGGGGCCGAAGGTACCGCGTCCCGCCCAACGGGGCTGCGCCCCGGTCTCGGCCCGGGCTTTGTCTGCGGGTCTGTGGGGGCTGGTCGCGCAGTTCCCCGCGCCCCATTTTGGCCCGGGCTTTGTCTGCGGGTCGGCTGTGGTTGCTCGCGCAGTTCCCCGCGCCCCTTGTCGGCCCGGTGTTCGTCTGCGGGCCGGTGGGGGCTGAGCGCGCAGTTCCCCGCGCCCCATTTTGGCCCGGGCTTTGTCTGCGAGCCGGCTGTGGTTGCTCGCGCAGTTCCCCGCGCCCCTTGTCGGCCCGGTGTTCGTCTGCGGGCCGGTGGGGGCTGAGCGCGCAGTTCCCCGCGCCCCATTTTGGCCCGGGCTTTGTCTGCGGGCCGGCTGTGGTTGCTCGCGCAGTTCCCCGCGCCCCTAAAGGCAGGCAGAACGGGGCGCGGTCATATTTCAGCGCTCCGGCGCTTGAGGAGCGGGGTCCGGGGCGGAGCCACGAAAGCGGGGGGGCGGGCAGGGAGCGAAGCTCCCGCCCCTAAGGGGCGCGGGGAACTGCGCGACCAGCCACCCACAGCCCGCAGACGAACGGGGGCGAGGGCGAAGCCCCGAAGCGGGGTGCGGGGGCGCAGGCCCCGCCCGGGGGTCCGGGGGCGCAGGCCCCGCCCGGGGGTCCGGGGGCGCAGGCCCCGCCCGGGGGTCCGGGGGCGCAGGCCCCGCCCGGGGGTCCGGGGGCGCGGGCCCCGGGAGACCCGCCTCAAGGCCCCACCCACCCCCGGAGGGTTTGGTCAGGAGTGGCCCAGGTCCTCCGCCCCCGCATCCCCCGCCACCTCGACCGACCCGCTGTCGGCGGAAGGGCGCAGGGAGAGGGCGTCGGAGCCCAGGGTGTCGAGGACCGGGGGGGACGGGCGGGGGGGCTTCGGCATGACCGCCGCCTCCGAGTGGCCCCCGCAGCCGTACGCCAGCGACACGACACGCCCGTCCGCCGGACCGAATTCGTTCGCGCAGATACCGAAGGCCTGGCGGAGCGATCCCTCAAGCGGGACCAGGAAGGCGCAGGTGACGCAGGACGCCGGAGCCGCCTGCGCCATCGGGGTCTTCGCGCCGAACGACTCGTCCCAGCGGTCCGCCGCCGCGTACAGGCCGTAGCGGGACAGCACGCGGGCGCGGCGCATGCCGAGCTCCTCGGCCAGCGCCGCGACCGAGCCGCGCGAGGTGCCCGGCGGCCGGGCCACCAGCTCCGCGTCCTCCGCCTCGACCCGCTCGGCCATCTCCTCGGAGACGGCGGAGTTGGGCGGCGGGGCGTCCTCGCCGCTGTAGCCGGGCTCCAGGCGCAGGTCGTCCGCCTCGGTGGGGAGGAGGTCGCCCGGGCCCATGTCACCCGGGCGCAGTCGCTCGCTCCACGGCACCCATTCGGGCGCCATCAGCGCGTCCGGCCCGGGCAGCAGGACCGTCTCGTCGAGGGTGATCTGCTTCGCGCGGGAGGCCCGCGCGACGGTCACCGCCCAGCGCCAGCCCCGGTACCCCGGCTCCTTGCACTCGAAGAAGTGCGTGACGACCCGGTCACCCTCGGCTACCGCCGATACATGCTCTCCGACCACGCCGGGGTGCGCGGCCTCCTCGGCAGCCTCCCGGGCGAGGTCGACCGCTTCGGCGCACAGGCGGTCGGGGGTACGGCTTCGCGTCGTCGCAGCACTCACAGGTCTCGCTTCTCTCCTACGCCGTCTCACGGGTGCGCCGAGGACCGCGTACGTACGAGTCGCGGACGGAGCGGACCAAAGGGCCGCGTCGACGTCCGCGCCCGGGCCGTGAACTGTCAGGGGCGCGCCTTCTGCTATCCATTCTGCGGGATGGCGGAGAGGCGCGCGGCCATGAGCAGCCGCGGGCGGCGCGCCTGTCACGCTACCCCCTTCGTGGCCCGTGGCCCACCTGCCGGTCCGAATCCCCGTCGGTACGTCATGGTCGGGCGGGGTTGGGGCACTATGACTGGGTGGCTACCGTAGGGTCCACCGACAAGGCCAGTCCCCTCCGCAGGGCGGGGCGGACGGTCGGCCGAGCGCTGCACAGGCCCATCACGGGCCCCGCCCGTTCCATCAGAAGGGCGACGCACGCGCACGGCGCCGGTGAGTCGGGCCTGGGCAAGCTCATCGAGCTGCACGCGGTGAACGGCGCGGGTGACGTGATGATCACCGTGGCCCTGGCGTCCACCGTCTTCTTCTCCGTCCCGACCGATCAGGCCCGCGGCCGGGTCGCGCTGTACCTGGCGATCACGATGGCCCCGTTCACCCTCCTGGCCCCCGTGATCGGCCCGCTGCTCGACCGGATGCCGCACGGCCGGCGCGCCGCGATGGCGGGCGCGATGCTCGCGCGGGCGCTGCTGGCGCTCACCATGTCGGGCGCGGTGGCCACCGGCGGCCTGGAGCTGTATCCGGCGGCGCTCGGCGTCCTGGTGGCATCGAAGGCGTACGGAGTGGTGCGCAGCGCGGTCGTGCCCCGGCTGCTGCCACCACGGTTCTCGCTGGTCAAAGCCAATTCGCGAGTCACACTCGCGGGGCTGCTCGCGACCGCCGCGGCGGCCCCGATCGGCGCGGCGCTACAGCACGTCGGGCCCCAGTGGCCGCTCTATGGGGCGTTCTGTGTCTTCGTGGCGGGCACCTTCCTGGCGTTCACGCTGGACCACAAGGTGGACTCCGCCAAGGGCGAGCGGAAGGCGCAGCTGGTCGACCACGGCGGGCGCAAACCGGGGCTGCGCACGGTCGGCGCGTCCGTACAGAACGGGCTGATCGCCAACGCGGCCCTGCGCTCCCTCTCCGGCTTCCTGATCTTCTTCCTGGCGTTCCTGCTGCGCGAGCACCCGCTGGCGGGGCAGAGCGCCGCCGTCTCGCTCGGCGTGGTCGGCGTCTCGGCGGGCGTCGGCAACGCGCTGGGCACGGCGGCGGGCTCGATGCTGCGCTCCCGGGGCCCGGAGATCATCATCGTGATGGCGCTGATGACCGCGCTCGGCGCGGCGGTGTGCGCGGCGGTGTTCTTCAGCGGGGTGCTGATGGCGGTGCTCGGCGCGACCGCCGGGTTCACCCAGGCGCTGGCGAAGCTGTCCCTGGACGCGATGCTCCAGCGCGATGTGCCCGAGGAGGTGCGGACCTCCGCGTTCGCGCGCTCGGAGACCGTGCTCCAGATGTCGTGGGTGCTCGGCGGCGCCATAGGGATCGTCCTGCCGCTCAACGGAGTGATCGGGATGTCGGTCGCGGCGGGGCTGCTCGGGGTCGGCGCGGCCACGTCCGTACGAGGGCTGCTGAGCTCCGCGCGGCGCGGCACGCCCCACCCGCGCGTGGCGTGATCTCGGGGGACCGATAGCCTTCGGCTCATGACCGTTGCGTTCACCTCTGGTAAGGCCCGTCGGGCCGGCATCGCCCTGGGCGCTGTCTCCGCCGGACTCCTCGTCCTCTCCGCCTGCGACAAGCCGACGCCCCTCGCGACCGTGACCGTCGGGACGAACTCGGTGAACGCCGAGGCCGCCTGCCGCAACGACGGCAAGGTGCTGTCCGACGAAAAGCTCACGACCTGCCTCAGCAGCGTGAAGACGTCGAAGACGATCAGCTACTCGCCGGGCTCCACCCTGCGGCTCGGCGTGGACCCGGACGTCGTGGAGCACGGCGACAAGTGGGTCGCCGTCCTGGACGGCAACCCGATCACCGAGCCGTCCAACAAGACGTACCGCTCGTTCCCGAACGCGGACGTCTTCGCGACGGGCGGGCAGGGCGCCGCGCCCAAGACCAAGAAGATCAACATCATTCAGGTCAACGACAAGAACAAGCCCAAGTCGGTGTGGAGCTTCACGCTCAAGCGCGACGACAGCTGAGACGACGGCTGACATGCGCGTCCTCGTCGTGACCGCCGTCCCCGTCGAACGGGACGCGGTCACGAGGGCGTGCCCGGCCGGCTACGACGTCCTCGTCGGCGGGGTCGGCCCCGCCGCGGCGGCGGCCGCCACCGCGGCCGCGCTCGCCCTCCCCCGAGCTCCCAAGGAGCAGGGGGGACCCCCGTCCCCGTACGACCTCGTCGTCTCCGCCGGGATCGGGGGCGGGTTCCAGCCCGTCGCGCCCGTCGGCGGGCTCGTGGTCGCCTCCCGGATCGTCGCCGCCGACCTCGGCGCCGACACGCCCGACGGCTATCTGGATGTCGAGGCGCTCGGGTTCGGGCGCTCCGCGCACCTGCCGCCGCAGCGGCTCGGCCGGGCGATCGCCGATGCCACCGGGGCCGCGTACGGTCCTGTCCTCACCGTCTCCACCGTCACCGGCACCGCCGCCCGCGCCGCCGAGCTCACCGCCCGCCACCCCGGCGCCGCCGCCGAGGCGATGGAGGGGTTCGGGGTCGCGGAGGCGGCGGCGCAGCAGGGGGTGCCCGTCGTGGAGATCCGGGCGGTCTCCAACGCCGTGGGGCCGCGCGACCGTTCCGCCTGGCGGATCGGGGACGCGCTCGGCGCACTCAGCGACGCTTTCGGGAAGCTCCCGCCCGTACTGGAGAGTTGGAACGGTCATGACTGAGCCGCTGCGCATCGCCTTCTCGCCCTGCCCCAACGACACGTTCGTCTTCGACGCCTGGGCGCACGGCCGCGTCCCCGGCGCGCCGGACATCGATGTCACCTTCGCGGACATCGACATCACCAACGGCATCGCCGAACGGGGTCCGGGCGAGAACGACTTCGACGTGCTGAAGGTGTCCTACGCCGTACTGCCGTGGGTCCTTGAGGACTACGCCCTGCTGCCCTGCGGCGGCGCGCTGGGGCGCGGCTGCGGCCCGCTGGTCCTCACCCGCGAGCCGGGCGTGGACCTCACGGGCAAGACGGTCGCCGTGCCGAGCGAGCGCTCGACGGCGTATCTGCTCTTCCGGCTGTGGGCCGCCGATGTGGTGCCCGGCGGGGTCGGCAAGGTCGTCGTGATGCCGTTCCACGAGATCATGCCCGCCGTGCGCGACGGCAAGGTCGACGCCGGACTGGTCATCCACGAGGCCCGGTTCACCTATCAGGAGTACGGGCTGCACTCGCTCGCCGACATGGGCGAGCACTGGGAGTCCACGACCGGGCTGCCCATCCCGCTGGGCGCGATCATCGCCCGCCGGTCGCTGGGCGGCGCGAAGCTGCGCGAGCTGGCCGACGTCATCCGTACGTCCGTCCGCATGGCCTGGGACGATCCGGAGGCCTCCCGGCCGTACGTACGGGAGCACGCCCAGGAGATGGACCCGTCGGTGGCCGACCAGCACATCGGGCTCTACGTCAACGAGTTCACGCACGATCTGGGCGAGGACGGCTATGCGGCGGTGCGCGGGCTGCTGACGCGGGCCGCGGCCGAGGGTCTGGTGCCTCCGCTCGACCGCGACGCGCTCAGCTCCGTCTGACCTGCTCAGACGTCGAGCTGGTCGGCCACCGCCCGCAGCAGTCCGGCGATCTTCTTGCCCGCCGCCTTGTCGGGGTAGCGGCCGCGCTCCAGCATCGGCGTGATGTTCTCAAGCAGCGTGGTCAGGTCCTGGACGATGGAGGCCAGTTCGTCGGGCTTGCGGCGCTGGGCCGCCGCGACCGAGGGCGCCGGATCGAGGACCGTCACCGAGAGAGCCTGGTCACCGCGCTGGCCCGCCACGACGCCGAACTCGACGCGCTGGCCGGGCTTGAGTGTCTCCACTCCGGAGGGGAGCACTGACGAGTGCACGAAGACGTCGCCGCCGTCGTCGCGGGAGAGAAAGCCGAAGCCCTTCTCGCTGTTGAACCATTTGACCTTGCCGGTAGGCACGTCTGTCCTCGTCCTCGTACTCGTCGTCGGGTGCGCGGGTCGCCGCGGAAACGGCTCTGGATAGCACTGCAGCGGGTCGCCTTCGGACCCGCCGACACAAGGCTAATGGTCCAGAGGCTGCTGACAAGACGTCCCGGCAGGTCCTTACGGGCAGGGAACTACCCTGACCGAGTGAGTAACGAAACCCAAGCGAATTCGGCCAGGAACGAGTCGAACACCGGGGACCGGCTGGTTCGCGCCGGTGTCATCGTCTTCTTCGTCGGCGCGCTCGCCACGCTGGTCACGGTGGCGCCGCTGTTCCTGCACACGACGCCGTTCCCGCCCATCGCGTACGCGGTGTGCATGCTGATGGGCGTCGGCTTCCTGATGGCCGGGGCGGGCGTGGTGACGTCGGTGTCGGCACAGCGCCGCGCGGAGCGCCCGACGGGCTAGACGCCTTTCTCCACGTACGTCTCCACGTACGTCTCCACGTACGTCTCCACGTACGTCTTCCACCACGGGCGGAACCGCGTGAGGTCGGCGAGGAGTACGTCCGCGCCCGCCTCACGCAGCTCGTCCGCGCCGATCGGGCCGGTCGGCACGGCCACCGAGAGCGCGCCGGCGGTGTGCGCGCCGCGTACGTCGCCGGTGTGGTCGCCGACGTACACCGAGGCGCCGTGCGCGCGCAGCGCCTCCGCCTTGGCCTCGGCCCACAGCCCGCCGATCAGCTCGTCGGGCTCCAGGCCGAGGTGGGTGAGGTGCAGGGCCGCCTGCGGCCGGTTCTTGGCGGTCACGACGATGGCGCGCCCGCCGAGCTCCTGTACGGCGCGGATCGCGTCGGCGGCGCCGGGGAGGGCGGGGGAGGGCTCGATGGCGTACGTGGCGTACAGCTCGCGGTAGCGCCCGACCATCTCCGGTATGCGCTCCTCGGGGAACCAGTGGCTCAGCTCCCACTCCAGCGGCGGGCCCAGCCGGCTGACGGCGGCGTCGGCGTCGATGTGGGTGCGGGTGTCCGCGGACAGGCGGAGGTAGCAGGCGTGGATGCCGGGGCGGGAGTCGATGAGGGTCATGTCGAGGTCGAACCCGACGGTGGGGGTCTGCGAAGCCATGCCCCCCATTGTGGGGTCGGCCCCCACCCCGCCCCTTCCCGCTGTGACAGCTACGGCTCCGCCGCGTGGCCTCCGGGGGTGGGTGGGGGCTGAGGCTCGTTCCCCGGGGCCTCGCCCCGGGCCCCGTGTTCGTCTGCGGGTTCGGTGGTGGCTGGTGGCGCAGTTCCCCGCGCCCCTTTTGGGCCCGGTGTTCGTCTGCGGGCCAGCTGTGGCTGGTCGCGCAGTTCCCCGCGCCGCTTCTTGGCCCGGTGTTCGTCTGCGGGTTCGGTGGTGGCTGGTGGCGCAGTTCCCCGCGCCCCTTTTGGGCCCGGTGTTCGTCTGCGGGCCAGCTGTGGTTGCTCGCGCAGTTCCCCGCGCCCCCTTTTGGCCCGGTGCTTGTCTGCGGGTTGTCGGTGGCTGGTCGCGCAGTTCCCCGCGCCCCTGAAGGCACCTCCAGCCCCTCCGGCGTTTGAGGAGCGGGGTCCGGGGCGGAGCCCCGAAGCGGGGGCGGGGGCGCAGCCCCAGCGGGGGTACCGGGGGCGCAGGCCCCGTGAGCGGGGTACCGGGGGCGCAGGCCCCGCGAGGGGGCGCAGGGGCGCCGCCCCGAAAGCGAGGTGCAGGGGCACAGCCCCGTGAGCGAGGTGCAGGGGCGCAGCCCCGCTGCGGGCCTGGGGGCGCAGCCCCAGGGGAACCCACCCGCCTCGCCTCCCCCCACCCCCGGAGGGTTAAGGGAACGGGCGGGGTGGGGAAAAATCAGCGGTGCCGCTGCGAGCGCCACGTCAGGAACGCCGCCGACGACAGCGCAGCCGCCCGCACCACCCACGGCCACACCCCCGCCACCGCATCCCCCATCGCCCCCTCGGCGATCGGCGTGCCCCAGCGCTCGTCCTGGCGGCCCCACAGCCACACCAGGCCGCCGACCACCGCCAGGGACGGGAGACCGAGTACCGCCCACTTCGTCTCCGCGGGGGTCAGGCGGCGCGACACGTACGCCAGGAGCCAGCCCCCGCCCAGGGCGAGCCAGTTGCCCAGGACCGCGCCCGTCACCAGGAGCCCGGCCGCCAACAGCAGAAGAGGGTTCGTCAGGGAGCGGCGGGGGGACTTCGCGGTCCCGCCCGGGAGCAGGGCCCGCCAGTTCAGGCCCTGGGGGGCCGCGGCGGGCTCCTCCTCCAGGGCCTCCTCGGGCTCCGAGACCTCCGCCTCCGCCTCCGACGCCGACGCCGACGCCGACTCCGGCGGCCGCAGTATCTCCGGGATCTCCACCCCGCCCACGAACCCCGCCACCGGCTCCCCGTGCATCCCGCCCATCCCGCCCATCCCGCCCAGCGGGCCCGGTTCGATCCGCCACCAGTCCGGTTCGCCGTCCGACGGGCCGAGTTCGTCCATGCCCGCGAGGTGGGGCGGGGACGCGGCCGTCGGCGGCGAAGGCGGGGGCGAAGGCGGGGGCGGCGACGACGCGCGCGGGCGGGGGAACGGGGCGCGGCGGCCCCGGCCGCCGTCCCGTTGCCCCGGCACGCCCCGCCCCGCCGCCTCCACGTCCGGCGGCGCCTCGTACGCACCGCCCGTCGTGACGGACTCCACCACCTCGTCCGGCGTACCGAGCCGCCCCAGGATGCGGCGCACCGCGGCCGGGGAGTCGCCGGCGAACTTCCCCCGCCTGCGGTCGATCTCGTCGCGCAGCGTGGACACCAGCCGCATCCGTGCCGCCGAGGGCAGCTGCCGCTGCTGGGCCAGGTCGCCGACCCGGCTCAGATAGTCGTAGACCAGCTGGTCGCTCTCGATCCCCACACCGTTCCCCTCCGTGCCCCGCCGGGGCCCGCCGCCGCCTCCCTGCCCTGACGGTAGCGCGCAGCGGCTACCGTGGGGCGGATGGGGACCGGCGAGCGCGACCAGGAGGCGCACGTGTCCGAAGCACCGACCGGAGCGGGCGGAGAAGCAGGCGGAGAGGGCGACAGCGCCGACAGCGGCGCTCGCGCGCCCTCCCCCCGCACCCTCGCCGAAGCCCTCCGCTCCCGTCCCGACGCCTCCCTCGCCGCGCTGCTGCGCGCCCGGCCCGATCTGCTCACTCCCGTACCGAACGATCTGACCCAGCTGGCCACCCGGGCCGGGACGCGGGCTTCTGTCGTACGGGCGCTGGAGCGGCTTGACCGGTTCGCGCTGCAGACCGCGCAGGCCCTGGCCGTGGCGCCGGACCCGGCGCCGTATCCCGTGCTGCTGGCGCTGCTGGCGGGGGACGAAGGGGACTCCGCCGTCGAGAGCGCGCTGCCGGGGGCCCTCGCGGGGCTGCGGGAGCAGGCGCTCGTGTGGGGGTCCGACGAGCAGTTGCGGCTGGTGCGCACCGCCCGCGAGCTGCTCGCGCCGTCCCCCGCGCACCCCTCCCCCACCGGCCTCGGCCCGACCGTCGCCGAGGCCACGGCCGGGATGTCGCCGGGGCGGGTGCAGGAGATCCTGCGGACGGCGGGGCTGTCCGCCACCCACGATCCGGTCTCCGCCTTCGCCGCGCTGACCTCGCTCTTCACCGACCGGGTACGGATGTCGGCGCTCCTGGACACCGCCCCGCCGGAGGCGCTCGCGGTGCTCGACCGGCTGGTGTGGGGGCCGCCGTACGGGGAGGTGTCGGCGGATCCGGCGCCGCCGGTGCGCTGGCTGCGCGATCACGGGCTGCTGCTGCCTACGTCGGCGCGCACGGTCGTCCTGCCGCGCGAGGTCGCCCTGCATCTACGCGCCGGGCGCGCACACCGGGCGCCCGAGCCGGTGGCGCCCGCCGTCGCGCCGGCCCGGGAGTACCGGCCGCAGGTGGTGGACTCCGCGGCGGCCGGCCAGGCCCTGACCGCGCTGACCATGGTGGAGGACCTGCTGGCCGAGTGGAACGAGGGCGGGCCCGCCGTGCTGCGCGCGGGCGGTCTGAGCGTGCGCGATCTTAAGCGGACGGCGGCGGCCCTCGACACCACCGAGCAGGTGGCCGCCTTCTGGCTCGAACTCGCCTATGCGGCCGGACTGTTGGCGTCGGACGGGGAAGCTGACGAGCGGTACGCGCCGACGCCCGCGTACGACGGCTGGCTGGACCTGCCGCCCGCCGAGCGCTGGTCGCGGCTCGCCGTCGCCTGGCTCACGGCGACCCGGACGCCGGGCCTGGTCGGCGGTCAGGACGCCCGGGCCCGCACCCTGGCGGCCCTCGGCCCCGATCTGGACCGCTCCCCGGCCCCGGAGGTGCGCCACCGCGTACTCGCCCTGCTCGCCCGGCTGCCCGAAGGCACCGCGCCCGACCCGGAGACGCTGCTCGCCCGGCTGCGCTGGGAGCACCCGACCCGCACCGGCCCCGACGACCTGCGGCCCCGCCTTGCCCAATGGACGCTGACGGAAGCCGAGTTGCTGGGCGTGACCGGCCGGGGCGCGCTGGCCGCGCACGGGCGGGCGCTGCTCGCCCCGGGCGGCGAGACCACGGCGGCCCCCCGGCCGGGCGGCGCCACCACGACCCCGCTCCTCGGCCTCGCGGCGGCCGCCGCGCTCGCGCCGCACCTGCCCGAGCCCGTCGACCACGTGCTGCTCCAGGCCGACCTCACCGCCGTCGCACCCGGCCCGCTGCGGCGCCCGCTCGCCGCGACGCTGAACGTGCTGGCGGACATCGAGTCGAAGGGCGGCGCGACGGTGTACCGGTTCACGCCCGCCTCGGTGCGCCGCGCCCTGGACGCCGGGCAGGCGGCCTCCGACCTGCACGCGTTCCTGGCCGCGCACAGCGCCACGCCCGTGCCGCAGCCGCTGAGCTACCTCATCGACGACGTGGCCCGCCGCCACGGGCACCTCAGGGTCGGCGCCGCCTCGGCGTATGTGCGCTGCGACGACGACGCGCTCCTGGACGAGATCGTCGCGGACAAGCGGTCGGCCGGGCTGCGGCTGCGCCGGCTCGCCCCGACCGTGCTGGCCGCGCAGGCCGACCCCGCCACCCTCCTCGAAGGCCTGCGCGCGATGGGCTACGCCCCGGCCGCCGAGTCCGCCGAGGGCGATGTGGTGATCCACCGCGCCGACACCCGCCGCACCCCGCCCCGTACCGCTCCCGCACCCGTGCCGGAGGGCCCGCCGCTGCCCGACGAGACGCTGCTCGGCGCGGCGGTCCGGGCGATCCGCGCGGGCGACGAGGCCTCCACGGTCGTCCGCAAGGAGCAGCCGCACGCCGCCCCCGCCGAGCCGGGCGGGCTGCCGCGCACCACCGCGGCCGAGACCCTGGCCACCGTCCAGGCCGCCGTGCTGACCGGCTCGGCGCTGTGGATCGGCTACGTCAACGCGGACGGCGCGGCCAGCCAGCGGGTGATCGCGCCGGTGCGGGTGGAGGGCGGCTTCGTGACGGCGTACGACCACACGGCCGACGAGGTCCGCACCTACCCCCTGCACCGGATCACGGGCGTCGCGGAGCTGGCGGACGACCCGGCCTGAGTTCGGACCGCCCCCCATTCCGCCCGGCTGAGGCACACTGGAGGTTTCGCCGCCTCCACGTACGTACGGAATGAGGGTGCACCGCGTGAACGGGCCACTGATCGTCCAGTCGGACAAGACCCTGCTCCTGGAAGTCGACCACGAGCAGGCCGGCGCCTGCCGCCGGGCCATCGCGCCGTTCGCGGAGCTGGAGCGGGCGCCGGAGCACATCCACACCTACCGGCTGACCCCGCTCGGGCTGTGGAACGCGCGCGCGGCCGGGCACGACGCCGAGCAGGTCGTGGACGCGCTCGTCGAGTTCTCCCGCTACCCCGTCCCGCACGCCCTGCTCGTCGACGTCGCGGAGACGATGGCGCGCTACGGACGGCTGACGCTGAGCAAGCACCCCGTCCACGGGCTGGTGCTGACCACCACCGACCGGCCGGTACTCGAAGAGATCCTGCGGTCGAAGAAGGTCGCTCCGCTGGTGGGGGCCCGGATCGACGCGGACTCCGTCGCCGTGCACCCCTCCGAGCGCGGCCAGATCAAGCAGACCCTGCTGAAGCTCGGCTGGCCCGCCGAGGACCTCGCGGGGTACGTGGACGGCGAGGCGCACCCCATCGAGCTCGCGGAGGACGGCTGGGCGCTGCGGCCGTACCAGCAGCAGGCCGTCGAGGGGTTCTGGCACGGCGGCTCCGGTGTGGTCGTGCTGCCCTGCGGCGCGGGGAAGACGCTGGTCGGGGCGGGCGCGATGGCGCAGGCCAAGGCGACCACGCTCATCCTCGTGACCAACACCGTCTCGGCCCGGCAGTGGAAGCACGAGCTGGTCAAGCGCACCTCGCTGACCGAGGAGGAGATCGGCGAGTACAGCGGGACGAGGAAGGAGATCCGTCCCGTCACCATCGCCACGTATCAGGTGCTCACGACGCGGCGTAAGGGCGTCTATCCGCATCTGGAGCTCTTCGACTCCCGTGACTGGGGTCTGATCGTCTACGACGAGGTGCATCTGCTGCCCGCGCCCGTCTTCAAGTTCACCGCCGATCTCCAGGCGCGGCGCCGCCTCGGGCTCACCGCCACTCTCGTACGGGAGGACGGGCGCGAGTCGGACGTCTTCTCGCTCATCGGGCCGAAGCGGTTCGACGCGCCGTGGAAGGAGATCGAGGCGCAGGGCTACATCGCGCCCGCCGACTGCGTGGAGGTGCGGGTCAATCTGACCGACTCCGAGCGGCTCGCGTACGCGACGGCCGAGGCCGAGGAGAAGTACCGGTTCTGCGCGACCACCGCCACCAAGCGGAAGGTCACCGAGGCGCTGGTGCGGAAGTTCGCGGGCCAGCAGATCCTCGTCATCGGGCAGTACATCGACCAGCTCGACGAGCTGGGCGAACATCTGAACGCGCCGGTGATCAAGGGCGAGACGCCCAACGCCCAGCGCGAGAGGCTCTTCGAGTCCTTCCGCCAGGGCGAGATCTCGGTGCTCGTCGTCTCCAAGGTCGCGAACTTCTCGATCGACCTGCCGGAGGCGACGGTCGCCATCCAGGTCTCCGGCACCTTCGGATCGCGGCAGGAGGAGGCGCAGAGGCTCGGGCGCGTGCTGCGCCCGAAGGCCGACGGCCACCAGGCGCACTTCTACTCGGTGGTCGCCCGCGACACCCTCGACCAGGACTTCGCGGCGCACCGCCAGCGCTTCCTGGCCGAGCAGGGTTACGCGTACCGGATCGTGGACGCGGATGATCTGCTTACGGGGGACTTGGGCTGAGGTTCGTTTGTGTCTGCGGGTGAGTGGTGGGTTGCTCGCGCCCGCGCGGCGGAGCCGCAAAATGTCACAGCCCCGCGCCCCTCAGGCATTCGGCCGCAGCCGGAGAACCCAGCTCGACCACAGGCCTTCAGGGGCGCGGGGAACTGCGCGAGCAACCCAGCACGGTCCGCAGACGAACGGTGGTTTTCAGGGGCGGGGGGCTGTGACATTCGCGGCTCCGCCGCGATGGGGGTCCCCCCTGTTCGAGCGAAGCCGAGAACTTGGGGGAGCGACCAGCCCACCACCGGGCCGCAGACGAAAGGCGACCTGGGCCAACACCACGATCCCCAGCAGCGCGTACGGCGACGCCAACGGCTGCTGCCACCACGGGAGATGGAGGTCCAGCTCCCCCTCGTGCGGCACCAGCCACAGCGTGCGGGCGGTGAAGACGGCCGCGACGGCGACGGCCGTACGGACGCTGCCCTCGGCCGCAAGCACCGCGAGCAGGGGCACGCACCACACCCAGTGGTGCGACCAGCTGATGGGAGAGACGAGCAGCGCGGTGAGGGCGGTGACCAGGACGCCCCAGCGCTCGTCCGAGCGGCGGGCCGTCCACAGGCCCGCCGCCGCCACGGCGGCCGCCACCGCCGCCCACACCGCGCCCGGCGCGGATGTGTGAAGGACCCGGGCCACCAGGCCCTGCAACGACTGGTTGTCGACGATCCACGCCTTGCCGACCCGGTCGGTCTCGAAGAGCCGGCGGGTCCAGAAGTCCGCGCTGGCGCGGGGCAGGACGAGCGCGCCGAGCAGTACGGTCCCGGCGAACGCGGCGGCGCCGGTCCCGGCCTCGCGCCGCCGCCCCTTGAGCAGCGCGTACAGCAGGAAGAGCGCGGGAGTGAGCTTGATGCCCGCCGCGACGCCGAGGGCGAAGCCCTTTCCGAGGGAACCGGGGGGCCTGGTGAGGTCCCACAGGATCAGGCAGGTCAGGGCGAGGTTGATCTGGCCGAACAGCAGCGTCTGGAGCACCGGTTCAAGCCAGAGCCCGGCGGCGGTGGCGGCGAGCAGGGCGGCGGGGCGGGGCGCGATCCGGGCGAAACGGCAGGACAGCCGCACCAGGAGGGCGAGCAGCAGCGCGTTGCCGACGGCGAAGGCGGCCTTGAGCACCGGCACGGGGAGCCAGGTGGTCGGCACGAAGAGGACCGCGGCGAACGGGGGGTAGGTGGCGGGCAGGTGCCAGCGGGTGACGGTGAAGCCGTACAGATCGGTGCCGTGCGCGACGGCCGCGCCCTCCGCCCGGTAGACCAGGGCGTCCGCCATGGGGATGCGGAGTGCGGCGCAGAGCACTGTCAGCGCGGCGAGGGAGAGGGCGAGCAGGACGGCGCCTGTCGCGGGCATAGCTGCGAGTGAACGGTCGGTCACGGTCGGGTACTTCACGGCCGCGACCCTAGAGGATCACACGATCGGGCGGGGGCAGGCTCGGCGGGCCCGGCGGCTCACATGCCTACAGGGGGTTCCCGGGCTCAGTGGCGGCGGCGCACGCCGGCCTCTTCCGAGTACTCCCCGAGGACGACGACGCTCAGGGCGGCGCCCGCGAAGGCCTTGCAGGCGCGCAGGGCGTTGCCGACGCGGTGCGGGGAGTGCTGGGCGCCGGTGGCGGTGGCGCCCCGGGGGGCGGGGACGGTGGGCGCGGGGGTGAAGGTCACGGTGCTCATGTATCCATGGTGCTCCCGTGCCCCTCCCCTTTCATCGCTCTGCGGTCTGAACCCGCACCGCCCCCGTGTCCACCTCTGGTCCAACGCCATCCCCTACGGGTAGGACCCCGGTCCCTCAGGGTCGCCGGGGGTTTCCAGGGGGGCGCCGGAAAAATCGTTCGCCCGCCCGGGAACCCCTGACTACAATCGCCCCTTCCCCAAGCTCCTGATGAGCAGGGACCCGATCCCGCCTCCCTCCGAGGAGCGCCGCCGCCCGGACGGAAACCGGCCGGCCGCCGAAGCCGCAAGGCGATCTGCCGCCCTGATCCGCCCCCACGCTCTTGAGGAGCAGGGGGACCCCCTCCCGGAGGAAACCCGTGTCCACGCACGATCCCGAAGATCCCCTCAGCCGCGAGCGCGCCCACCTCTCCGAGTCGCGTGCGGCCCTGCGCGCGATGCGCGAGGACGTGGAGAACCTCGACATCAAGGACGTCACCGCGAACTGGGTGAACGCGGCCGTCCTGCAGCGCCAGATCGACGACCGCATCAAGGCCCTGGCGGACCTCTCGCACACCCCGCTCTTCTTCGGCCGCCTCGACTATCTGCACGCGCCGGGCGCCGAGTTGGCCGAGGGCGCGGAGGGCGAGCGGTTCTACATCGGGCGCCGCCATGTGCACGACGCCGAGGGCGACCCGATGGTGATCGACTGGCGTGCGCCCGTCTCGCAGCCGTTCTACCGCGCCTCCAAGAAGGACCCGCAGGACATCGGTCTGCGCCGCCGCTTCGGCTACACGGGCGGCGACCTCACCGCGTACGAGGACGAGCACCTCACCGACCCCGCCGAGGCCGCCACCACCAGCAAGCTGCTCCAGGCGGAGATCGAGCGGCCGCGTGTCGGCCCGATGCGTGACATCGTGGCGACGATCCAGCCGGAGCAGGACGAGATCGTACGGTCCGGGCTCACCGGATCCGTCTGTGTACAGGGCGGCCCCGGCACCGGCAAGACGGCCGTCGGCCTGCACCGGGTCGCGTACCTCCTCTACGCGCACCGCGACCGCCTGGCCCGCACCGGCACCCTGGTCATCGGGCCGAACGCGTCCTTCCTCCACTACATCGAGCAAGTGCTGCCCGCGCTCGGCGAGTTGGACGTCAAGCAGGCGACCGTCGACGACCTGGTGGCGCACGTCGAGGTGAAGGGCGTTGACGACGCACCCGCCGCGATCGTCAAGGGCGACGCCCGGATGGCCGAGGTGCTGCGCCGAGCGGTCCGCTCGCACGTCAGCATGCCCACCGAGCCGCTGATGGTGGTGCGCGGCTCGCGCCGGTGGCGGATTCCGGCGTACGAACTGGAGGAGATCGTCCGGGAGTTGCAGGAGCGGGACATCCGCTACGGCGCCGCCCACGACGCCCTGCCGCAGCGCATCGCGCACGCCGTGCTCGTACGGATGGAGCAGGCGGGCGAGGCGCCCGACGACCGGGTGCAGGACGCGGTGGCCCGAAACACGGCGGTGAAGGCGGCCGTGAAGGCGGTGTGGCCCCCGGTCGACCCGGCGAAGCTGGTGCTGCGCCTGCTGGCCGACCCGGACTTCCTGGCCGCGCACGCGGACGGCCTGCTCACCGCCGAAGAGCAGAAGACGATCCTCTGGGCCAAGCCCGCGCGGAGCGTGAAGAGCGCCAAGTGGTCGGCGGCGGACGCGGTGCTGATCGACGAGGCGAACGACCTGGTGGCGCGCACCCACTCGCTCGGCCATGTGGTGATCGACGAGGCGCAGGACCTCTCCCCCATGCAGTACCGGGCGGTCGGCCGCCGCTGCTCGACCGGCTCGGCGACGGTCCTGGGCGACCTGGCGCAGGGCACCACGCCCTGGGCGACGGCGAGTTGGGACGAGGCGCTGCGCCATCTGGGCAAGGCGGACGCGGTGGTGGAGGAGCTGACGGCGGGCTTCCGTGTGCCGCGCGAGGTGATCGCGTACGCGTCCCGCCTGCTCCCCGCCATCTCCCCCGGCCTGGCGCCGGTGGAGTCGGTGCGTGAGACGCCGGGCTCGCTGGACGTACGGGCGTCGACGGACCTGGACGCGGACGTGATCGCCGCCTGCCGCGAGTCCCTGGAACACGAGGGCTCGATCGGCCTGATCGCGGCGGACGCGCGGATTCCCGCGCTGGCGGAGGCGCTGATGGCGGCGGGTCTGGTCTTCCTGGCCCCGGGCGAGGAGACGACGACGGAGTCCCGCCTGACCCTCGTCCCCGCGTCGCTCGCCAAGGGCCTGGAGTACGACTACGTGGTCCTGGACGAGCCCGCGGCCGTGGTCGACGGCGAGCCGGACGAACGCACGGGCCTGCGGCGTCTGTACGTGGCGCTGACGCGAGCGGTGTCGGGTTTGACGGTGTGCCATGCGGCGGCGTTGCCGGAGCAGTTGGCCCCTTGAATGCCGCTGCGCGGCAATCCCCTGGGCGCCCCGAAGGGGCGCTTCCAGGGGCGCGGGGAACTGCGCGACCAGCCACATACGGTCCGCAGACGAACATCTAGCCCGGCAGCGCCGAGACCAGCGCGTCCAGGAGCCCGGGAAAACGCGCCTCCAGATCGTCCCGGCGCAGCCGTACATACCGGCTGCGCCCGACGACCCGGGTGGACGTGACCCCGGCCTCGCGCATGATGCGCATATGGTGCGACACGGTCGACTTGTGCAGGTGGCCGAGCCCGAGCGCGCCGGGCGCACAGCTGTACTGCTCGCCGTCCGCGTACACCTTGAGCAGCGTCAGCCGTACGGGGTCACCGAGCGCGTGCAGCACCTTGACCAGCTCGATGTCGGCGGCATCGGGCTGCGGCAGCCACTCCTCGACGTGTTCGTCACCCATTTCCCCACCCTCCCTCCCACAAGAATCGTTTGACAAACATCAAACCATTCCGCGATCGTTTGACGCACATCAAACGATACGGGGGAACTGATGCGCCTACGCCTGCTCCTGCTCGCTCTCGGCACCTTCGCCGTCGGTACGGACGGGATGGTGATCGCCGGAATCCTGCCGCTCGTCTCGGACGACCTGGCCGTGTCCGTCTCGGCGGCGGGCCAGATGATCACGGTCTTCGCGCTCGCGTACGCGGTGCTCGCACCGGTCCTGGCCACGGCGACGGCGAGGTGGCCGAGGCCGCGGACGCTGCTGACGGCCCTGGTGATCTTCACGGTGGCCAACGCGCTCTCGGCCGTGGCCCCGAACTTCGGCCTCCTGCTCGCCACCCGCGTCCTGGCGGCGGTCGGCGCGGCCCTCTACACGCCCACGGCCAACGCCGTCGCCACCGCGCTCGTACCGCCGGAGCGGCGCGGCCGGGCCATCGCCACGGTGATGGGCGGCCTCACGGTCGCCACGGCGCTCGGGGTGCCGCTGGGCACCTGGATCGGCCGGACGGACTGGCGCCTCACGATGTGGCTGGTCACGGCGCTGGGAGCGGCCGCGTTCGCCGGGGTCGGCCTGATGCTCCGGGGCCTCCCGGCCCCCCAGCCGTCCCCGGGCCTGCGGGCCCGCCTGGCCCCCCTGGGCAACCGGCGGGTGCTCGGCGCGGCGACGACAACTTTCCTGGTCTTCCTGGCGTTCCAGACGGTCTTCATCTACTACACGGTGGCGGCGGCCCCCGCGACGCGCGGCGACCAGTCGAAGCTGACCCTGCTACTCCTGGTCTCAGGCGCGTTCTCGGTGGCGGGCAGCTCGCTCGGCGGCCGGGTGGTGGACCGCTGGGGCCCGAGGGTGGTGATCCTGACGGCGGGCACGGTCTCGGCGGCGGTGTCGCTGGCCCTGCCGTGGCTGATGCAGTCGATGACGACGGCCCTGCTCGCCTCGGCCCTGAATCCTCTGGCGGGCTGGGCGGTCGCGGTCGCCCTGCCGGCCCGCCTGGTCGCGCTCGACCCGCCCTCCGCGCCGCTCCTCCTCTCCCTGAACAGCAGCGCGCTGTACCTGGGCGTGGCGGCGGCGGGCGTCACGGGCAGCGCGGCGATCGCGGTGCTCGGCGAGCGCTGGTTCCCGTTCACCTCAACGCTGCTGATGCTGCTCGCGGTTGCCCTGGCGGCGGTGACGACGCGGCGGGCGGCGGCGCCGTCGACGCCCGCCGCGCGTAGCACTTTCGTATTGACCAAGTCATGAATCGGCCACGGGCCGGGGCATATCGGTCAGCGCGGTGGCGGGGCGTCGCGGTTTGCATTAGGAACTCTGTTCGTAGGGATCAGAGATCGCAAAGGCGATCCACAGCATCACGCGCACCATTACGCACGGGGGAGTACGAACAGTGAGCAGTTCTGTCATGCGCCGAGGTGGCCGGGTCAAGCTGGCGTCGGTCGGTCTGGTGGTCGTCGGTTCGCTGGCGCTGAGCGCGTGCAACGGCGACGACGGCGCGGAGAAGCCGGTCGGCGGGGCGACGCCGAAGCCGTCCACGCCCGCGTCCGCGCCTTCGTCCTCGGCGCCGTCCACCCAGCCGTCGGCCCCGGCCGGTGACGGTGGCGCCGCCGGTGGTCAGGCCAAGGGCGGCCAGACGTTCAAGTTCGGGCAGGCGGCCCAGTTCCCGTACAAGTACGGAACCACGACGAAGGGCGAGATCGCCCTCACCGTCGACGCGATCGAGAAGGGCGACCCCGCCGACCTCGCACCGCTCAAGCTCGGCGACAAGGTCAGCGGCAAGGTCCCGTACTACATCCGCTACACGGTCAAGAACGTCGGCAAGACGAACCTGGAGTACGCCTCCGTCAGCCACGTCAAGGGCCACCTCGGCGACGGCACCGACGCGCAGGACCTGATGATCATCGGCAGCTTCGCCAAGTGCTCCAGCGACTCCCTGCCCAAGGGCTTCACCAACGGCAAGACCCAGAAGAGCTGCGCGATCGCCCTGGCCCCGTCGGCCACGACGAAGGTGGCGTCGGCGGAGTACTGGGGTGACCCGTTCACCATGGGTGAGGGCCTCTACTGGAAGTAGTTGAGGAACCCCGCCCAGGCGGTGGACCCGAGGGCGAGCTGAGGCCCGCTCGGGTTCTTTGAGTCGCGTACGTGGATGGTGGCCGGGCAACTGGCCACCTCTACGCAGTCGTCACCTGAGCCGCTGCTGTACGTCGACTTCCGCCACTGGAGGGCGACTTCTACGCAGCTGTCGCCGGAGCCGCTGCTGTAACTGCTCTTGAACCAGGCCAGTTCGGTGCTGCTCATAGCGCTCCTCGCAGTCGCTCCAACAGGCCCGCTGAGTCCTCTGGAGTGAGGGCCTGCGAGCGCAGTTTCGCATACCGCATGTGGAGCGTGCTGACCACTTTGGGATCAGAGATGAACTGGCCGCTCTCCTGCCCCTCGCAGTAACCGAACCACCTGTTGGCGGGAGTCTCCAGCAGTTGCACGGGCCCTGCCAACCCGGCATGAACACCCCCTTCCAGCGGCAGGATTTGCAACTCGACGTTCCTCGGCGCAGTGCATTCCAGCACGTGGTCGATGAGCCCCCGGGTCGCCGCCACACCGCCCGTGCGCCGCAGGAACACGTGCTCCTCGACGATGAAGCTGAACGAGGTGTTGGGCCGCGCCCGCAGCAGTTGCTGCCGCTCCAAACGGGCCGCCATCTGCGCTTCGATCTGATCGTCGGCGAGCGGCGGCACCTGCGCCCCGAACAACGTCCGCGCGTACGCCTCCGTCTGCAACAGACCCGGCACGAGCCGCGACTCGTACGTGTACAGGCTGATCGCCTCCTGTTCGAGGCGGGCCCAGCGGCGGAACCAGGTGGCGAGGCCGGGCTTGCGGTTGATGTGCTTCGCGGCCTTGCGGATCGCGCCGGTGTTGCCGAGGGCGGCTTCCGCCCGCTCGACGAACACCTCGTCGGGCATCCGCCGCCCCAACTCGATGGACTCGACGGTGTGTTTGGAGTAGCCGACGAGCGGGGCGAAGTCCTCGCGGCTCAGGCCTGCGAATTCGCGCAGGGCCTGCACCACCGCCCCGAACGTCCGCAGGCTGTCCGATACATCGGGTTCGCCGTCGTGTCCCTCGTGGTCCCAGGCCATCCCGGCCACCTCCCGGTGAGTGGATCTCCCCGCGTACAACTCACCCAGGGTTACGGGGTGTTGGCCGTACTGTCTACAGCGGGTGCGCGTACGCTCGCGGAGCGTACGCGCTCGATGCCTGGTGGCCAGGGCGCACGGCCCGTCACGGTGGCCCCATGCACCCCGAAACGCAAGCTTCGCTCGCTCAACTGCCCACTACCGTACGTATGTTCAGGCGTCGCATCGCCGCCACTCGGCGGGGCGCGCGGCTCGCCCGACTGCTGTCGGTCCAACAGCTCGCGGAGTGGGGCGTACCCCGTGGGTCCGACGCGTCGGACACCGCCGCGCTGATCGTGGCGGAGCTGGCCGCCAACGCCGTGGTGCACGCGGGGGCGCCGGGGAGAGCCTTCGAGCTGGGCCTGACCCTGCGGGCGCGCGTCCTGCGCGTCGAGGTGACCGACACCCGCGCCGACAAGCGCCCGGTGGCCGCACCTCCGCCACCCGACGCCGAGTCGGGGCGCGGCCTGCTCCTCGTGGAGGCGCTGGCGGACCGGTGGGGGACGGTGGAGGGGGGTGCGGCGCGGAAGACGGTGTGGGTGGAGGTGGGGATTTGACCGCCGACCGGTGGGCGCTGATCGCGCGGATCCCCGCGCCCCTTGAGCGGCCCTGGGAAACCCCTTCCCCAACACCCGTCCACCCGGTTCAGTTCTTCCTGGAGGTCAACGATGAAGGATGTGCGGACACTTCAGCAGCGCTTGCAAGGCTGTCGGCGCTCGGCCGTGCATCTGGAGATGCGCGACGGATACATGCGGTCCGACTCCCGCTTCATCGCGTGGCAGAACGGCGAGCGCAACGCGCCCGAGGACAACGACCCCGCTCTCCGGCCATGGCTCCGTCTGGTCGCCGAGCTGGTGGGGCGGGGTGTGGAGGTCCGTCGGGCCCGGATCGTCTCCGAGCCGGTGAGCGACTACGTCGAGTTCGAGCACCATGTGACCGCCGCCAACGTCACAGCGGGCGAGTCGGTCCGCTGGCTGCCCCGGCCGCAGGCATCGGGCATCGCCCTCCCCGGCAACGACTTCTGGTTGCTGGACGGCGGTGTCGTCGTGTTTCACCATTTCGACGGGTACGGCGAACTCGCCCCGGACGACGAGTCGTTCACTGACGACCCGGCAACGGTGAAGCTGTGTGAATCCGCGTTCGAGGCCGTGTGGGAGCGAGCGATCCCGCACGAGGAGTACCGCCCGTATCCGGAATAGCGGAGGTCTACGCTCCCCGGCCCGCAGACGAACCCGCGACCGGCCCACGGGGTGGAGGTACTTTCGGGGTATCCCCAAGGCCGACACGGGGGCCTGCCCGATTGGGGGCGGCTCCGGGGACTGGGACAGTCGAAGGCATGATCGCGCCCTCCCGTCGAGCCGTCCTGTCCGCCGCCGCCCTCTCCGCCGCCGCCACCCTCGTCGGTGGACCCGCCGTCGCCGCCCCCCGCCTCCGGCTGACCCTCCCCGCTCCCTCCGGCCCCCACCCCGTCGGCACCGTGACCGTGCGGCTCGTGGACCGGGGGCGGCGGGATCCGTGGGTGGGGGCGCGGGCGTACCGGGAGCTGATGGTGAGTGTGCGGTATCCGGCCCGGGACGTGCGCGGGCATCGGCGTGCGCCGCAGATGACGCCGGGCGCGGCGGCCGCGTACGACCGGTTCAACGGGCTCGGCGAGGACCTGCCCCCGGGCAAGGTCGACTGGGCGGCGACCCGCAGCCACGCGTACACCGGCGCCCCCGCCACCGGCCGGTGCCTCCCCGTCGTGCTGTACTCGCCCGGCGCGGGCGACCCCCGCACCCTCGGCACCACCCTCTGCGACGAACTCGCCTCGCGCGGCTGCGCGGTGGTGATGATCGACCACACGTACGACGCCGGGGCGGTGGAGTTCCCGGGCGGCCGGGTGGAGCGGACGGTCCTGCTGGACGAGTTCGCGCGGGCTCGGAAGGCGGGGCCGGAGCAGGTGGTCGCGTTTTTGAAGAAGGTCGCGGACGTACGGGTCGCGGACACCCGTTTCGTACTGGACCGGCTCGCCCACCTGCCCGGCGGACTCGGGGCCCGGCTTGACCTCGACGCCATCGGCATGTTCGGGCAGTCCGCGGGCGGCTTCGCCGCCGCGCAGACGATGCACGACGACCGCCGCCTCAAGGCCGCGCTCAACATGGACGGGGTGATGGGCTACACGCAGCGCGACGACGACCCGGCCAACCCGTCCACCGTCGCCACCGACGGCGTCGACCGCCCGCTCCTCCTCATGGGCATGGACGGCGACAACCACCACACCGTGGCCTCGTGGGGCGCGGCCTGGGAGCACAGCACGGGCTGGCACCGCGACCTGACCCTCACCGGCGCGGCCCACGCCTCCTTCACGGACCTCCAGTCCCAAGTGCCGCAGATCGTGAGCGGGTTGGGGCTGTCCGACTCCGTCATCACCAGGAACGTGGGGACCGTCGACCCCGTACGGTCGGTCGCCGCGCAGAAGGCGTACGTGTCGGCGTTCTTCGACCGGTGGCTGCGGGGCGGGGACCCGGCCGGGCTGCTGGACGGGGCGTCGGCGCGGTGGCCGGAGGTGCGGTTCGTGAGGTGAGGGCATGCGGCTGGACGGGTCGGCGCGTAGGCTTGTTATTGGACTAGACCTGTCGACCTGTATGGCAGCCGAGGAATTGGGGTCAGATGAGCAACCGTGCACTGCTTGAGGTGATCGCCCTCGATGCGGCGGACGCGATCGCGGCGCAGGCCGGCGGGGCGGACCGGCTTGAGCTGGTCACCGACATGGCGGCCGACGGCCTGACCCCGTCCCGGGAGACCTTCGCGGCGATCCGCGCCGCCGTGGACATCCCGCTGCGCGTGATGCTCCGCTCGGCGGACGGCTTCGCGGCGGGCGACGTGGACGCGCTCGTACGGGACGCGCGGGCGCTGCGGGCGGAGGGCGCGGACGAGTTCGTGCTCGGGTTCCTCGACGAGACCGGCGCGCCGGACATGGCGGCGGTACGGGCACTGCTCGCGGAGCTGGACGGCTGCCGCTGGACGTTCCACCGGGCCATCGACCGCGCCGCCGACCGCGACTCCCTGCGCAAGGAGCTCGCGGGGCTGCCGGGCCTCGACACGTATCTGACGGCGGGAGCGGCGGGCGGCGTCGACGACGGCCTCCCGACGCTCGTCGCGGAGGCGGCCCGCAAGGCCGAGCCCGGCTACGAGCCCCGCATCCTGGTCGGCGGCGGCCTCCGCCTCGACCACCTGCCGACGCTGCTGCGCGCGGGCATCGACGCGGTCCACATCGGCGGCGCGTCCCGGCCCGAGGGGTGGGGGGCGCCGGTGGCGGCGGATGCGGTCGCGGAGTGGCGGAGGGCGCTGGACGCGTAGCCCTCCGCGCGCGTACGTGAGGGAGCTCCGTCCGGCCGTGACGGTGCGGGGGCGGGCACATTCAGCCCCCGCTCGGGGG
>NZ_JBHWUR010000102.1:0-27994 GCF_042737755.1 Streptomyces sp. NPDC059994 | reverse complement strand
GGCCCCGCGCTGGGGGGCCGGGGGCGTAGCCCCCGGAGACCGCCTCAGCCCCCGCCCACCCCCGGAGGGTTTGGGGAAGGGGTGGGGTGGGGGCTCAACCGTCCAGGGAATCCAGCGTCGCGTTCGACGCCCCCCGCCGGCCCGCCTCCTCCCGGCTCACCGCCTCCGCGTCCCGCAGCACCCGTACCGCGTTCCCCCACGTCAGCTTGGCCAGGTCCCCCTCGGACCAGCCACGGCTGAGGAGCTCGGCGATCAGGTTGGGGTAGCCGGAGACGTCGTCCAGGCCGGACGGGGTGAACGCCGTGCCGTCGAAGTCGCCGCCGATGCCGATGTGGTCGATCCCGGCGACCGCGCGCATGTGGTCGAGGTGGTCCGCCACCGTCACCACGGAAGCGGCCGGACGCGGGTGCGCCGCCTCGAAGGCGGCGTGCAGCGCCATCGCCTCGGGCGAGGTGTCCAGCGCGTGCAGCCCGTGCGCGCGCAGGTTCTCGTCCGCCGCCGCCGTCCACTCCACCGCCGCGGGCAGGATGAACTTCGGTACGAAGGTCACCATGGCCACTCCCCCGTTGCCGGGGAGGAGCGACAGCACGTCGTCGGGCACGTTGCGCGGGTGGTCGCACACCGCCCGCGCCGAGGAGTGGGAGAAGATCACGGGCGCCGACGACGTCGACAGCGCGTCCCGCATCGTCGTCGCCGCCACGTGCGAGAGGTCGACGAGCATGCCGAGGCGGTTCATCTCGCGGACCACCTCGTGGCCGAACGGGGACAGGCCCCCGACCCCCGGCGCGTCCGTCGCCGAGTCCGCCCAGGCGGTGTTGTCGTTGTGGGTCAGCGTCATGTAGCGGACACCCAGCGCGTACAACGCCCGTAGCGTGGCGAGGGAGTTGTTGATGGAGTGGCCTCCCTCCGCGCCCTTGAGCGAGGCGATGCGGCCCTCCGCCCGCGCCTTCTCCATGTCGTCCGCCGTCAGCGCCCCCGCCAGGTCCCCGGGGTAGCGCGCGATCAGCTGGTCGACGCAGTCGATCTGCTCAAGGGTGGCGCTGACCGCCTCGTCGCCCGCCATGTCGGTACGCACGTACACCGACCAGAACTGCGCGCCCACCCCGCCCGCCCGCAGCCGGGGGATGTCGGTGTGCAGATGGCCGGTCTGGTCGCGGCCGACGTCGCGGCGTTCGAGGTCGTAGCGGACCTGCTTGCGCAGCGCCCAGGGGAGGTCGTTGTGGCCGTCGACGACGGGGTGCTGGGCCAGCAGCGTACGGGCCCGCGCGAGGTGGTCCACCGTGCTCACTTTCCGAAGCCGAAGGACGCCGAGGCCTCCACCTTGGAGCGCAGCCGCCTGCCCTTCTCCGTCGCCTGGTCGTTCAGCTCCTGCTGGAACTCCCGCATGCGCGCCAGGAGTTCGGGGTCGTGGGCGGCCAGGATACGGGCGGCCAGCAGACCCGCGTTGCGCGCCCCGCCCACCGACACCGTCGCCACCGGCACCCCGGCCGGCATCTGCACGATGGACAGCAGGGAGTCCATGCCGTCCAGGTACTTCAGCGGTACCGGCACACCGATCACCGGCAGCGGGGTGACCGAGGCGAGCATGCCGGGCAGATGGGCCGCCCCGCCCGCGCCCGCGATGATCGCCTTCAGACCGCGGTCCGCCGCCTGCTCGCCGTACGCGATCATCTCGTGCGGCATCCGGTGCGCCGAGACCACGTCGACCTCGTACGCGATCTCGAACTCGTGCAGCGCCTGGGCGGCGGCCTCCATGACCGGCCAGTCGGAGTCCGAGCCCATGACGATGCCGACAACAGGACCGTTGACAGGGGTGGCGCTCATTCGGTGATCGTTCCTCTGAGGTAGTCGGCCGCGTGACGGGCGCGCTCGCGCACGTCAGCGAGGTCGTCGCCGTAGGTGTTGACGTGGCCGACCTTACGACCGGGCTTCACGTCCTTGCCGTACATATGGATCTTGAGCTGGGGGTCGCGGGCCATGCAGTGCAGATACGCGTAGTACATGTCCGGGTAGTCGCCGCCGAGCACGTTGCACATGACCGTCCACTTCGACCTCGGGCGCGGGTCGCCCAGCGGAAGGTCGAGTACGGCCCGGACGTGGTTGGCGAACTGCGAGGTGACCGCGCCGTCCTGGGTCCAGTGGCCGGAGTTGTGCGGGCGCATGGCCAGCTCGTTGACGAGGATGCGCGACACACCATCGGCGTCGCGGGTCTCGAAGAGCTCGACCGCGAGGTGGCCGACCACGCCCAGCTCGTCCGCGATGCGCAGGGCCAGCTGCTGGGCCTCGCCCGCCAGTTCCTCGGCGAGGTCGGGCGCGGGGGCGATCACGGTGTCGCATACGCCGTCGACCTGGACCGACTCGACGACCGGGTAGGCCACCGCCTGGCCGTGCGGGGAGCGGACCACATTGGCGGCCAGCTCCCGTACGAAGTCGACCTTCTCCTCGGCCAGGACCGCGACGCCAGCCTTGAAGGCGTCCGCCGCCTCCGCCTCGGAGCGCACGACCCACACGCCCTTGCCGTCGTAGCCGCCCCGCACCGTCTTGAGGATGACGGGGTAGCCGCCCGACCCGTCGCCCGACCACCGCCCCTCATCGAGGCGCTTCGCGCCGCCCCCGCTGATCTCCGCCGCGAACCGCGACACGTCGGCCGGGTCCGCCACCAGCCGGTGGCGGGGGCAGGGCGCACCGATCTCGTCGAGCCTGGCGCGCATCACCCCCTTGTCCTGGGCGTGCACCAACGCGTCGGGCCCCGGCCGGACGGGAATGCCGTCCGCCTCCAGGGCCCGCAGGTGTTCGGTGGGTACGTGCTCGTGATCGAAGGTGATCACGTCACAGCCGCGCGCGAAGGCACGCAGCGTCTCCAGGTCGCGATAGTCGCCGATGACGACCTCGCTCACCACCTGGGCCGCCGAGTCCTGGGGGGTGTCACTGAGCAACTTGAATCTGAGGCCGAGGGGGATGCCCGCCTCGTGGGTCATACGGGCGAGCTGACCGCCGCCGACCATGCCGACTACCGGAAACGTCACACCCCCAGGGTATCCGCCGTCCCCGGGGCCCCCGCCGGAGCGGCCCGTGGAGCCCTGCGAGGCCGGGCGTGGCCTGGATTTGCGGGCGTCCACGAGCAATGCCCAGAGGCGCTGGTTAGCATGGCCGGGTTGGCGTACGACGAACGACACCGATACCGAGAACGACACCGAACCGAACGGGGCTGGGCGATCACCATGAGTGAACGGGGCGCATTGCGTAAGCGACTGCAGCTGCTCGCCCGGGAGATCGCGAAGTTCGGCGCCGTGGGCGCCATCGGGTTCGTCGTCAACGCGATCGTCTTCAACCTGTGCATGCACGTGGCCCACCTCGCGGTCGTACGCTCCGGAGTCATCGCCACCGCCGTCGCCATCGCCACCAACTACGTCGGCAACCGCTACTGGACCTACCGGCAGACCGACAGCGGCCGGCGCAGCCGGGAGCTGATGCTGTTCCTGCTGTTCAGCGGCATCGGCCTGGTGATCGAGAACGGGGTCCTCGCGCTCTCGCACTACGGCTTCGGCTACACCTCGACGGTCGCCGACAACGTCGCCAAGAACGTGGTGGGCCTCGGGCTCGGCACGGTCTTCCGGTTCTGGTCGTACCGCACCTGGGTGTTCCGGGCGCTGCCCGCCCGGGAGGCCGTCGAGACCGCCGAATCCTTTCTCGGCGATGCCCCTCAGCCGTACGCCCGCAACAACTCCGGCTCGTAAAGCAGTTCCGGCTCGTGGATCAGGGGCGTGAACCGGTCATCTGACCGTCTGCTCCGGCTCACGCGGATCACGCGGATCACGCGGGTCGCGTGCCATCCGGCCCAGGAACAGCGCGAACACCGCGGGCTGCTGCTGGAGCATCTCCAGCCGGCCGCCGTCCGCCTCCGCCAGGTCGCGGGCGACCGCGAGGCCGATGCCGGTGGAGTTGCGGCCGCTGATGGTCCGCTCGAAGATCCGCGCCCCGAGGTCGGACGGCACACCGGGTCCCTGGTCGGTGACCTCGACCACGGTCTGGTTGCCGGTGACCCGGGTGCGCACCGCGACCGTGCCGCCGCCGTGCATCAGCGAGTTCTCGATCAGCGCCGCCAGGACCTGGGCGACCGCCCCCGGGGTGCCCACCGCACGCAGCCCCTGCTTGCCGGAGCGGACGATCGCGCGGCCCGCGCTGCGGTAGGCCGGGCGCCACTCCTCCAGCTGCTGCTTGACCACCTCGTCGAGGTCGAAGACGACGGCCGAGCCGATCCGGGGGTCGCGGGAGTTGGTGAGCAGCCGCTCCACCACGTCGGTGAGCCGCTCGACCTGGGTGAGCGCGATCGTCGCCTCCTCCTTGACCGTGTCCAGGTCGTCGGTGAGGGCGATCTCCTCCAGCCGCATGGAGAGCGCGGTGAGCGGGGTGCGCAGCTGGTGGGAGGCGTCGGCGGCGAGCCTGCGTTCGGCGGTGAGCATCTTGCCGATGCGCTCGGCGGAGGAGTCCAGGACGTCGGCGACCCGGTCCAGCTCGTGCACCCCGTACCGCTTGTGGCGGGGGCGCGGGTCGCCGGAGCCGAGCCGCTCCGCGGTCTCGGCCAGATCGGTGAGCGGGGAGGCCAGCTTGTTGGCCTGGCGTACGGCGAGGAGCACCGCGGAGACGATGGCGAGCAGCGCCACCGCACCGATGATCAGCAGGGTGCGCCCGACCTCCCTGGTGACCGTGGAGCGGGACTCCTCGACCAGGACGGCCTCGCCACGCGCGCCCGTGGCGGTGCCGCGGATGAGCGAGCCGCTCGGCCGGGCGCCGAGCTCGATGGGGGTGCGGCCGGGGATGTCGATGCGGGCGTAGCGGTCGGGGCCGACCCCGGCCAGCGACTGGGGGCCGACCGTCTCGCCCGCGAGCATCCGGCTGTCGATGACGCTGACGAGCCGCAGCGCCTCGGAGTTCACGCTCTCCTGGGCGCTGCTGCTGATCGTCCTGGTCTCGACGATGACGAGGGAGATGCCGAAGACGGCGATCACCACGAGCACCACGGCGAGCGTGGAGTTGATCAGTCGGCGGCGCATGGCTCAGTGTCCCAGGACGTACGGGCCGCGGGTCGTCAGCTCTTCTCGAAGCGGAAGCCGACGCCGCGGACGGTGGCGATGTAGCGCGGGTTGGCGGCGTCGTCGCCGAGCTTCTTGCGCAGCCAGGAGATGTGCATGTCGAGCGTCTTGGTCGAGGACCACCAGGTGGTGTCCCAGACCTCGCGCATCAGCTGGTCGCGGGTGACGACCCGGCCCGCGTCGCGCACGAGCACCCGCAGCAGGTCGAACTCCTTGGCGGTGAGCTGGAGCTCCTCGTCGCCCATCCAGGCGCGGTGCGACTCGACGTCGATCCGTACGCCGTGGGTGGCGGGCTGGGGGGCGGGCTCGGTGGCGCCGCGCCGCAGCAGGGCCCGCACCCGGGCCAGCAGCTCGGCCAGCCGGAACGGCTTGGTGACGTAGTCGTCGGCGCCGGCGTCGAGGCCGACCACGGTGTCCACCTCGTCGGCGCGGGCGGTCAGCACCAGGATCGGGACGGTGTGGCCCTCGGAGCGGAGCCTGCGGGCCACCTCCAGGCCGTCCATGCCGGGCAGCCCCAGGTCGAGCACGACCAGGTCGGCGCCTCCCTGGAGTCCGGCGTCGAGGGCGGTCGGGCCGTCCTCGCGGACCTCGACCTCGTAACCCTCCCGACGCAGTGCGCGGGCCAGCGGCTCCGAGATGGACGCGTCGTCCTCGGCGAGCAGTACACGGGTCATGGGGGTGATGGTAGTCCGCGGCCGGGACGGCCTGTCCGTGGAACCCGTCAGGGACCGGCCGGGGTTGGGAGCCGCGCCCGTTCTTGATCGTCCCCTGATCGCCTCTTGATCGTCCGGCGGCCGTTCCTTGATCGTCTTTTGCCCGTCCATCCCTGCGGCTCTGGGATGCGATCCTGTTCACCACCTTCGAATGTGGGCGGATGGTTCCAGCAACACCTGTGATCCATCTCTCAAGTCCTTCCATATGCGGCTGTGTGGTGTCGTATGGTGTCTCAACGCCTTTAGCACTAACTCGGGGACCTTTGGCCTGCTTGGCGCGCCAAAGGTCTCTTTTCTGCGAACGGACCGGAATTACTGGTTCCGAATACAGTGAATGACCTATGGGCCGGGCCCCGGGCGCGATGTCGCGCCCCGGGCGTGGATCCCGGTGGGTCCGTCCTCTCGACTCCGTCACCACGGATGCGAACCCCTCGGGCGTAGGGGCGGGGCGGCTCCCCTGCCGGTGCCGGCCACCCCCCACCGGGCGCGACCACCGCTCACGAAGCGCGCGTCCCGAGCAAGCAAGGATCGACCATGGCGTCCAGCCTGACGAAGGACTCGGCGAGCACCACCGGTTCCGAGAAGACCTTCTTCGGCCACCCCCGCGGCCTGGCCACTCTCTTCATGACCGAGATGTGGGAGCGCTTCTCCTACTACGGCATGCGCGCCCTTCTCGTGTACTACCTGGTCTCCGGCGGCGCCGACGCGGCGACCGGCGCCCAGGGCGGCGGCCTCGCCATGCGGGCAACCACGGCCACGGCCATCTACTCCGTCTACGTCTCCATGGTCTACCTCATGGCGATGCCGGGCGGCTGGTTCGGCGACCGTGTGTGGGGTGCCCGCAAGACGGTCACCGTCGCCGGTTTCGTGATCATGAGCGGTCACCTCGCGCTGGCCCTGCCCGGCCAGGCGCCGTTCTTCGCCGGCCTGGTACTGGTCGCCGTCGGCTCCGGTCTCCTCAAGGCCAACATCTCCACGATGGTCGGCCACCTGTACAACGGTGCGGACGACCCGCGACGCGACGGCGGCTTCACCGTCTTCTACATGGGCATCAACCTCGGTGCCTTCGCGGCGCCGCTGGTCATCGGCACGGTCGGCAAGGAGCACAACTGGCACCTGGGCTTCGCCCTCGCCGCGCTCGGCATGGCCCTGGGTCTGGCGCAGTTCCTCCTCGGCACCAAGCACCTGGACCCGAAGAGCAGCCTCGTCCCGAACCCGCTGTCGGCCGAGGAGCGCAAGGGCGTTCTCACCAAGGTCGCCGTTGCCGTCGCCGCCCTCGCCGTGTTCTACGGCGTCGTGGTCGCCATGGGTGCCTACACCCTGAACTGGGCGCTGGTTCCGCTCACCCTCGCCGGTCTGATCATCCCGATCGCGGTTCTGGTCCGCATCAAGCGCGACAAGGACCTGTCGACCACCGAGCAGTCCAAGATGAACGGCTACATCTGGCTGTTCGTCGCGGCCGCCGTCTTCTGGATGATCTACGACCAGGGCGGCTCGACGCTGTCGCTCTTCGCGGACGCCAAGACCACCGACAACGTCGCCGGCATCCACTTCTCGGCCACCTGGTACCAGTCGCTGAACCCGCTGTTCGTCATGGCCCTGGCCCCGGTCTTCGCCTGGCTGTGGCTGTGGCTCGCCCGTAAGAACCAGGAGCCCAACACCATCGTGAAGTTCGCGATGGGCCTGGTCGTCATCGGCGCCTCGTTCTTCGTCTTCATCGTCCCGATGAACATGGCGGGCGACGGCAAGGTCTCCCCGATGTGGCTCGTCTCGATCTACATGATCCAGACCATCGGCGAGCTCTGCCTCTCCCCGGTCGGCCTCTCGGTCACCACGAAGATGGCGCCGCAGAAGTACGCCTCCCAGATGATGGGCGTCTGGTTCCTCGCGGTCACCGCGGGCGACTGCTTCACCGGTCTGCTCTCGCTGGCCGGTGTGAGCCTCGACGGCCTCGGGATCATCGCGATGGAGGCCTCGATGGCCGCCGTCGCGGGCCTCGCGATCTACATGTACCGCAAGAACGTCCAGTCGCTCATGGGCGGCGTGCACTAAGCGCACCGCACCACGCCGCAGGGCCAAGGGCCGCCGCACCTTTCGGGGTGCGGCGGCCCTTCGCGTATCCGTACCGCGTATCCGTACCGCGTATCCGTACCGCGTATCCGTACCGCGTATCCGTACCGCGTATCCGTACGTACGGGACGGCTCAGCGCGTGCCGCGCAGCCGCCGCCACGGGGTGAAGGTGAAGACCGCGCCGCCGAGCAGGACGGCGGTCCCGGCGATGAGGCCGAGGGCGCGCAGGGCGCCGTGGTCGTTCGCTCCGGTCTCGGCGAGGCCGCCGGAGCTGCTGCCCGTGGCGCCGCCGGCGGTACCGCCGGAACTGCCGCCGGAGGTGCTCGTACCGCCGGACGCGCCGCCCTGCTGGGCCGTGGTGTCCAGCTCCAGGGACACGGGCGCCGCGCCCTTGACCGTGCAGGGGATGTTGATCTTCGAGCCGCCCAGGGTGACGTCGATCGTCAGGGCGCCGGGGCTGAGTGTCGACTTGCCGCTCGCGCCCGGTTTGTAGGTGCCGGTCATGTCGGAGAGGCTGACCGGGTCGCCGGTGTTCAGGGGGCCGGAGTTGGCCGGTCCCGTCACCGTCACCGAGCCCTTGTCTGCGCCGCCGACGGTGATCTGCATGGAGGGCTTCAGCGCGCCCGCGGGAAGCGGGGCCGGGCTGTTCATGACGCCCTTGGCGGTCTTGACCGTGAGGTCGTAACTCCCGCCGTTCTTCCTGGCGCCGATCGTCACCTTGGAATTGATACTGGCCGGGCCGGGGGACTTGCAGGCGAAGGTGACCGCGACTTCCTTGCCGGGGAAGTCGGTCTGCCCGCCGCTGCCGCCGGTGGTGGTTCCGCCCGTGGACGTGGTGCCGCCCGTGGACGTGGTGCCGCCGGAGGTCGTGGTGCCGCCGGTCGTCCCGCCCGAGGCGGTGGTCCCGCCGGACGTCGTGGTCCCTCCGCTCCCGGTCGTACCGCCGGACGCCGTCGTCCCACCGCTCCCCGTCGTACCACCGGACGCCGTCGTCCCACCCGACGTCCCCCCGCCCTCCGTCACCTTGATCGTCGCCCCGGCGCCGACCGTCTCCTTCGGGGAGCACTTGGTGTCCGTCGAGAGCGGCTTGCTGACGTTGATGTCGTACTTGTCCGGCGTCAGCCTGACGTCGCCCGCCTTGGTCAGCTTCAGCCTGGCCTTCATGTCGGGCAGGACCATCGGGCTGTTCTTGGGGATCGGCGGGTTCTGCCGCGGGCCCTCCACCGCCAGGTCGGCGCTCTGGGCACCGGCCACCTTGACGGTGCCGGTCGGCTTCACGGTGTCCTTCTCCAGGTCGAGCACATCGGGGTTCTTCGACGCGGCCTGGACGGTCTTCCACACCACTTCGACCTCGTCGCCCACCTTCGCCTCGGCGGGCGCGGTGATCCGCACCTTGGTGGTGCCCTCGACGGGCGGCAGGCCGGAGATGGGTGGCGGGATGCACTCGGTGGCGTACGAGACCTCTGCCGCCCGGGCGGGCCCGGCGGCCAGAACGATTCCCGCGCCTCCGAGCATCAGCGCGACTCCGGCCGCGCTCATCCTCCGTTGCGTGGTCACGGATTTCCCTTCGTCGTGGGGGTGTTCGGACGGTTCTCGGTCGGTGCGGAGTCGGGGGTGAACCACGGCAGGGGCGTCGTCGCCGTGGTCGTGGCCGTGGTGGAGGTGTCGTCGGCCGGTGGCTGCGGGGGCGGTTCGGCGGCGGCTCTGCGGACGGGCCGGCGGGGTCGGGCGCGGCCCCCCGCGCGCCCCCGCCGTGTGTGCCCCGCCCCGCTCGGGCGGACCCTGTCCACCACCGCCATGCCGATGCGGAACACCGCCGCCGGGACGACCACGCCCAGCAGGATCCAGAAGAGGGTGACGCCCCACGGGCGGCCCACCCCCCACGGCTGGGTGGCGAGCACCTTCTGCCCGTACTTCACCGAGACCTGGTAGTCGCCGTGCGAGCCCGCCGACAGCTCGAAGCCCAGCCTGACCTCGGCCTTGCCGCCGGGCTTGATGGTGCCCTTCCACTGCCGGTCCTCCCACTGCGGCGCGAACACGCCGTGGGAGGTGCCCACTCGGAAGACCGGGTCCTTGACCGGGGCCGCGCCGAGGTTGCCGACGGTGACGACGAGCGTGCGCGAGGGCGGTGCCCCGAACCAGGTGAGAATCCCGCTGCTCCCGTCGAGCTCCGGCGCGGTCAGGACGCTCAGGCGCCCGGTGCCCGACTGTTCGGGCAGCGGCGCCACCGGATGGCCGGTGATCTTCAACTCGGCGTCCACCACCGCCTGTTCGCCCGTCACCGTGGCCACGTGCACCACACAGGGGCAGGGCTTGGGCGGTGCGGCCACCGGCAGCGGCTTGCTGAAGGCGCCCCTGGCGTCGGTGGTCACCGCGCGCCCGTCCGCGTTGGCGCAGGAGTTGGTGCCGCCGATCACGCCCTGCCCGGGGGTGGACTGGCCGCAGACCAGCAGCATCAGGAGCGTGCCGGGCCGCCAGCCGGTGCCACTGGCGGTGATCTCGGTCCCCTTGGCCGCCTCCGGCTTCGACAGCGTCACGGCGGGCTTCGCGTCGTCGGCGCTCGCGGCCGCCGACGACAGCGCCGACGCCGGCGGGAGCGTCAACAGCGCGGCCGCGACCAGCGCCGCCCCTCTCGTACGCGGCTTCACGATGCTGCTCCCGTCGTCGCCAACTCGCTTACGGGGTGAATGACTTCGGGGCCGCCCGGATCCGGGCGACGGCGCCGCCTCCGTACCCACGGCGCCGCGCCCGCGCCCGCCGCCACGCACCCGGCGCCCGCCACCGGGCCCCACGGCACGAACACCGCCGAGGCCGTCGCCTCACCCCGGGCGGCCCCGTCCGCCGTCACCGTCAGGCGCACCTCGACGCGGTCGAGGGCGGGCGGGCGCCGCCAGGGCTCGGTGAGCTCGACGCGCTGACCGGGCGGCAGCTCGACCGGCAGCGGCCGGGCCGGGCGCCGCAGCGGCTGCCCGAAGAGCCCGTCGGCGCGGACGGCCAGGCTCGGGGCGAGGGTCGTGTTGCCCCGGTTGACCAGGGCGTAACGGATGACGGAGCGGCCCCTGTCGACGCGTACGTCCTCGACGGTGAGCGCGGGCAGGACCGGGCCCGCGACCCGCACCTGGACCCGCACCCCCGCCTCCCGGCCGCCGCCGGACGCGACGAGCGCCGCCGGGTGGTCGCCGGGCGGGGCGCCCGCCGGGACGGTGACCGCGAACGGCACCTCGGCCCGGGTGCGCGGCGGGATCCGTACCTCGGCCGAGGCGAGCGCGAGCCAGGGATCGGCGCCGGGGCGCACCGCGAAGGCGCCGGTGGCGGTGTTGTACGCGGCGGCCCCGCGCAGCCGCAGGGTCAGCGGGCGCGCGGTGGGGTTGGCGAGCGAGAGCCGGTCCTCCAGTACGGAGCCGGGCGCGCCCTCCAGATAGAAGTACGGTCTGCCGTCGCCGCTGGGCCGCGAGCCGCCGCCGGACGTGGGCGCGGCGGTCCACTCCCCGTCGGCGGCGCGCGCGGCGGGGGCGGACAGGGCGGTCAGGGCCAGGGCCGCGGCGAACACGGCCAGGCGGATCGGTCGTGGCGGCATCAGCGGCTCCCCGTCGAGCGGTGCGGCGTGCGGCTTGACGACGTACGGCTTGCGGGCGCGTCCCCGCGCCCGGGGCCGTCCCGTGGGTACGGACCGGGTCAGCCGTGCGCCCGTGCGCCGCGCCGGGTCAGCCACAGCACCCCGGCCGCGCCGGTGAGCAGGACCGTGCCGCCGAGCGTGCCGAGGGCCACGGCCGAGTCGAGCGGGCCGGTCTTCGGCAGCGCGTCGACGGGCCCGGAGGCGCCGGTGACGTCCAGCGAGAGCGAGGGGCCGGGACTGTTGCCCGGGGTGCAGGTCGTGGTGGTGCCCAGCGCCTTGATGGTGAGGATCGAGGCGGTGAAGGTGACCTTGCCGGACGCCTTCGGTGTGTACGTACCGCTCAAGTCGCTGATCTTGATCGGGCTGTTGGCCGGGATCTCGGCCGTGTTGGCCGCTCCGGACACCGCCACCGTGCCCTTGTCGGGGCCGCCCAGCTTGATGACCGCGCTCGGGCTCATCGCCCCGGCGCCCAGCGCCACCGGGCTGGAGGAGACGCCCTTCTGGAACGACATGGTCAGCTTGTAGGCGCTGCCGCTCTTGACGGCCCTGATGTCGATGGGCGACACCGCGGCCTTGGGGCCGATGGGTGTCTCGCACTTGTAGTTGACGTCCACGACGTCGGCGTGGGCGGCCGGGGCGGCCATCAGCACCACCGGGCCCGCCAGGGCAGCCGCAAGGGCGAGTGCTGTCCGCTTCTGGTACGACACGTACGACACCTCGAATTTCCCTCGGTCCCGAGGCCGTTCAAGTTACTGACGGCACATCAGATTGGGCGTCAAGGTACGCCGGGGACCTTGGAGAGGGAAGACACACAACGCGGTGGATGACGGATCGCAAGTGACACGAGTGCCCTGGGGCGCGGGTGCTCCGCGCGCACGCCGGATTTCCGAGGGGGCGCGCCCTACGCGGGCGCGGCGAGCTCCGCCCAGACCGTCTTGCCGGGCACTCCGGGCGTCCGGACGACCCCCCAGTCCAGACAGAGCCGCTGGACGATGAACATGCCGTGGCCGCCGGGCCGCCCCGCGCGGTGCGGGGTGCGGGGCGCGGGCTGGCCGGAGCCGCGGTCGGTGACCTCCAGGCGCAGCATCTTGGAGGTGCGGACGACGCGCAGCTGCTCGGGGCCCTCGGCGTGCAGACAGGCGTTGGTGACCAGCTCGGAGACCACGAGCAGGACGTCCTCCGCGGCCGCGCGCCGGTCGGCGGTGGCGGCCGGGAGCCAGCCCCACTCGTGCAGTGCCTGGCGGGTGAAGTCGCGCGCCAGTGGCACGATGCCGCTGGCTCCGTACAGCGCGAGGACGCGCGAGGCCGTCACCGGAGCTCCGTCCGGCTCGGGGCCGCGGTCGCCCGGCTGGTGCTGCCGGGTGGTGCTCATCAGCGCTTCACCTCACCGATTCACCGAATGCCTGGATCGCCAACGTCTTGAGTCTGGTCTCCTGCCCCGCCGAAGCGGGGTCAGTCATCCAGTGCGGCTTCGAGCGAATCATGCACGGTGAAGACCGCTTCCGCCCCGGTGATCTCGAAGACGCGGGCCACCACCGGGAGCATTCCCGCCAGATGTACTCCGCCACCGATCGCCTCGGCCTTCAGCCGGGCGCCGAGCAGCACGTTCAGCCCGGTGGAGTCGCAGAACTCCAGCTGCGCGCAGTCGACGACGAGCCGGCCGCGGCCGGCCGCGACCGCGTTCTCCAGAGGTTCGCTGAGCAGTTCTGCCGTGTGGTGGTCCAGCTCACCCACGGGCGTGAAGATCTCGCTGGGGCCGTACGAGCGGACGCCGACCTTGAGCCGGCCCCGATTCGCGCTACCGACCATGCCGCGGTCCATGCCCGTCCCTCTTCGCCATCATTCTCCGTGCCGCACCGTGAGCGGTGCGGCAGTGGTTCGCTCGCCCGTTCGGTGCGGAAACCGTGCTCCCCGTCACAAGTGACGCACCTCTCCGCATACGTCACCGAACACGGCTCCGTACACGCGGACTCCCCGAGAACACTACGCCTTCCCTACGCGCGCCGGAAGCCGAACACCGTACCGAAACGGGCATATACGGACAACTCAACCTTGCGGCGGTACAACCAAAGCGGGTAGGGGTAGGAGAGACAGATTTTCACCCGCGACCGGCCATGGAGGCGCCGCACACCGATTCGCCACGTATAGGCGTCGGCAGCCATATGCCGAGAACGATGGAGGAGACCCCATGTCACCCCTGCTCGACGAATCCATGGATACGTCGGCAACGCACGTGCCGCACACCCTGATCGAGGGACTCGACGATCTCCCGGAGATCCCTCCCTACGAACACATCGCGCCGCTGGACGCGCGGGCCCTGTCGAAGACGCTCTTCGCCCGGCTCGACTCCCTCGAAGAGGGAACCCACGCGTACTCCTACGTACGCAACACGCTCGTCGAACTGAACCTGGCGCTGGTCAAGTTCGCCGCGTCCCGCTTCCGTACGCGGAGCGAGCCGATGGAGGACATCGTCCAGGTCGGCACCATCGGCCTGATCAAGGCGATCGACCGCTTCGAGCACGACAGAGGCGTGGAGTTCCCGACGTTCGCCATGCCGACCATCGTCGGCGAGATCAAGCGCTTCTTCCGCGACACCTCCTGGTCGGTCCGGGTGCCCCGGCGCCTCCAGGAACTCCGCCTCGACCTGGCCAAGGCGGGCGACGAACTCGCCCAGCAACTCGACCGCGCACCGACGGTGGGCGAGCTCGCCGAGCGCCTGGGCATCAGCAAGGAAGAGGTCGTCGAAGGGATGGCGGCGAGCAACGCGTACACCGCGAGCTCGCTGGACGCCCAGCCCGAGGAGGACGACACCGAGGGCGCCCTCTCGGACCGGATCGGCTACGAGGACCACGACCTCGAAGGCGTCGAGTACATCGAGTCGCTCAAGCCGCTGATCGCCGAACTCCCGCCCCGGGACCGGAAGATCCTGTCGCTGCGGTTCGTCGCCAACATGACGCAGTCCGAGATCGGCGAGGAGCTCGGCATCTCCCAGATGCACGTCTCCCGGCTGCTCGCGCGCACCCTGTCGCGGCTGCGCAAGGGGCTGACGCTCGACGAGTGAGGCACGCCCGTGCGAGGGCCCGTCCCTTCTGGGGACGGGCCGCCGCAATTGTTGACGAACAGTGCGGTCTGGGTCACATTGAGCGCGGGGCAACCGGGGGGTCTGGGGGGACTCATGCCGTACGAGACCACGTCGTGCTCGACGCTCGAAGCGACCATGCGGGACCGGCTCGGGCGCGAGTGCCTGTACCTGCCGTCCTGCCGGCTCGCGCTGTACGTGGCGCTGCGCCACTGGTGCGCGCCCGGCGGCCGGGTCCTGATGTCGCCCGTCAACGACGACGTCATCTTCTTCGTGGTGCTCGCGGCCGGGCTGCGGCCCGTACAGGCGCCGCTGGACGCCCGCGACGGCTCGATCGACCTCTCCGCCGTGCCCGAGGAGACCTGGTCGGGCCTGTCGGCGGTCCTCACCACCAATCTGTACGGGAACCCGGACCCGGCGCCCCGACTGCGCGCCAGGTGCGATCAGTTGGGCATCCCGCTCATCGAGGACGCGGCCCACGCCATCGGGAGCGAGGTGGCGGGGCAGGCGGTCGGCACGTTCGGTGACGCGGCCGTCTTCTCTCTCTCCAAGCACACCGCCGCCAAGGCGGGCGGTTTCCTCGCCGTCGCCGACCCCGGGCTTCGCGAGGCCCTGGTCAAGACCCGCGACGAGCTCCTCGACCCGCCCCGGCGCACGGCCGAACTCGCCTACTGGGCCCGGCCGTACGCGGAGGCGACGGTCCGCGGCCTGCGCCTCGCACCCGCCGCGTGGGCGGTGCTGCGGATGCTGGGGCGCCAGGAGCGCGAGGACATCCGGATGGCGCTCAGAGGCGGCGAGCTGAGCCGGGCCGTCACCGCAGCGCCCTCCCTGCGCGCCTTCCACTCCTGGGTACGGGTGGACATGCACGACTACCGCACCGGCGCGGGCGGCCTCCGACGCGCCCGGATCGAACGGAAGCTGGGCCGCCTCGACGCGGTGCTCGCCCGGCACCGGGCCGGGGCCGAGCGACTGCTCGCCAGCGAGTGGGCGCGGCCGGGGCCCGGTCCCGTACAGCCGCTGTTCCGGGTGCCGCTGCTCGTCGAGGACCGGGACGCGGCCCGGGCGGCGCTCGCCGAGGCACAGGTGAACGTCGGCTACCTCTACGACCCGCCGCTCGACGACTACGCGGGCGCGGGCTTCACCGACCCGTCGCCCGCCCCCGAGGCCGGGCGCTGGTTCGCGCGGCACGCCCTGCCCGTCGACCCGCTGAAGGCCGAGCTGTCGTTGCGGGTCCTGGAGGAGTCGGGGGCCCGCCCCGCGAGAGGCGGGCCCGCCGGTGTCTGACACCACGTCCGACGCGCGGCGGGCCGTCGGCGGGGACGAGGGACCGGGCGGGGGGCCGGACGCCACGGAACCGGCGGCCGGGGACCCCCCGGGGCCCGAGGACAGCCCGCCGGCGGCCGGTGACGGGGGCGGTGACTCGATGTTCCGCAACGCCTACGCCCTGATGCTCTCCACGGCCGTCTCCGCCGCCCTCGGCCTCGGCTTCTGGCTGGTCGCGGCCCGCTACTACAGCGAGGAGGCGGTGGGCCAGGGCTCCGCCGCCATCGCCGCGATGCGGCTGCTCGCCTCGATCACCGCCACCACCATGATCGGCGCGGTGGTGCGCTATGTGCCGCGCGCGGGCCGGGCGACCGGGCCCCTGGTGGTGCGGGCGTATGTGGCGAGCACCGTGGTGGTGGCCGTGGCGAGCGTCGGCTTCCTGTTCACGCTGCCGCTGTGGGGGGCCTCGTACGAACCGCTCGGCGGGCTCTCCTCCGGGGTGGTCTTCGTGCTCGCCTCGGTCGCCTGGGCGGTGCTGACCCTCCAGGACGGGGTGCTCACCGGGCTGCGCAAGGCGGTCTGGGTGCCGGTCGGCAACGCGGTCTTCTCCCTCGGCAAGCTGCTGCTGCTCGCCGGCTTCGCCGCCTTCACCCTGGGCGTCTTCCTCTCCTGGGCGGCGGCGATGGTCCTGTCGATCCTGCCGCTCGGCCGGCTGATCTTCCACAGGCTGATCCCGGCCCAGGCGGCCGCCGACCGCGACCGGCCGGTGCCCCAGATGCGCGAGATAGGGCGCTTCCTGGCGGGCGACTCGGTCGGCGCGCTCTTCTCGCTCGCGATGATCAATCTGCTGCCGGTGATGGTCGCGGTCCGGTTCGACGCCGCGCAGAACGGGTTCTTCTATATCGCGTACACGGTCGGCGGGACCATGGAGTTCATGGCCATCAACATGGCCTCCTCGCTCACCGCGCACGCCTCGCACAGCCCGGACCGGCTCGCCGACGGCGTACGGGGGGCGCTGCGCAGGATGGCGCTGCTGCTGGTGCCGGTCGTCGCCTTCCTGATCGTCTTCGCCCCTCGGATCCTCGCCCCGTTCGGCGCGGACTACGCCGAGCACGGCACCCTCGTCCTGCGGCTGCTCGCCGCCGCCGCACTGCCCCGGGTCGCCGTCGAGCTCTACATCGGGGTGCTGCGCGTCCAGGGCCGCACCGGCGTCCTCGCCCTGCTCCAGGGCGCCATGTGCACCCTGGTCCTGGGCAGCGCGGCGGTGCTGCTCGGCACCACCGGCATCCAGGGCGCGGGCTGGGCGGTCCTGGTGTCGATGTGCGGCATGGCGCTCGTCTCGGCGCCAGGGCTGCGCGCCGCCCTCGCCGGACGCGCCACCGTGCGCACGCCCCGCGCGCCCCGCAAGCGCGGCCCCGAGGAGTACGGCACGAGCTGGGCCCGCAACGCGGCGCTCGCCCGGACCGAGGAGGCCAAGGAGTACGGGACGCGCTGGACCACCCAGACCGCCTACCTCAGCGGCGGCCTGGAGACCGGGACCCCGGCGCTCGGCATCCCGGTGTACGTCCCCGGCGGCGCGCCGGGGGCCGGATCCGGCGGCGGCCGGGGCGGGGCGACCGCGACCACCCTGCACCTGCGGCCCGTACGGCCGGGCGAGCCGGAGCCCGACGACGAGCCGCTGCTGGCCACCGTGCTGTGGCTGCTGCTCGGGCTCGCGGCGGGCCTGTTCTGGGTGCCGCTGTCGCGCGCCCAGGACGCCAGGAACGCCGCCTCGGACCACGTCGACGGCACCGGGCTCATCTCCGCGCTGCCGCCCGTCTCGCTCACCGCCGGGGTGCTCCTGATCGTGGTGTGCAGCGCGGCCGTCTCGCTCTACCGGGCCCGCCCCGCCCTGCTCGCCGCCGGGCTCGGCGTGACGGTGGCCGCCCTGCACACCGCGCCGCTGATCCTCGGGGTGCGGCCGGACCCGCTGGCGGGCCCGTGGCACTCCGCGCTGACGCGGATGCTGACCGAGGTGGCGGGGCTGGACTCGCCCGCCGGGGCCGAGCGCTTTCTGCCGATCGCCCTCCAGGTGCTCTGCCTGGCCCTGGTCGCGCTGACGCTGATGGCGGTGGGCGCGCACTGGCGGCTGACGTCGGTGGTGGTGTGGGTGCTCGCGGTGGCCGGGTGGGCGTGGCAGGCCGCGTTCGCCCAGGCGGCGGTGCCGGTTTTCGCGGCGCTGTGCGGGGTGGCTGCGGCCGCGGTACTGCTCGGCGGACGCCGGGCTCTTTGACCCGGCCTTCGTCCGCGGGCCGGTGGTCGCTTCTCGCGCGGTTCCCCGCGCCCCTGAAGGCGCCCCTACGGGGTGATCCCCCGGCAACCCCGGTGACCGCAACCCCCTCAGGGGCGCGGGGAACTGCGCGGGCAACCCGCCACGGCCCGCAGACAAAGGCCGGGCCAGCCAGGGGCGCGGGCCCGCAGACGAACACCGGGCCCGGACCTACCGGCGTCGTGGCCGTTCCACCGCCCCCCGCGTCGCGGCCGGTAGCGGCAGGCCCGGGAAAGCGGCCGCCACCGTGGCGAACGCGGCCAGCGCCACCAGGAACGCGGTCGCCGAGAACCCCTCCACCAGGAACAGGCAGGTCGACACCAGCGCCCCCAGCGAGAGGCTGAGCGGCGCCGCGAGCGCCAGTGCCTCCAGGCGGGCGCCGGGGCGCAGCAGGTCGGGCTGCGGGTAGAGCAGCGCGAAGCCGGGGCCGAGGGAGACGAACAGGAGCACCGGGATCCAGCGCGCCGGGGTGGCGTCCGGCAGCTGGGTCGCGGCCAGCGCCGCCCAGCCGGAGAGCGCCAGGGCGACGCGGATGAGGTTCTGGGCGAGGGTCACGACGGCTTGCCTCCGGTCGGCGCGGCGGTGGGGGTCCTCCTGCTCCTCAGGAGCTCGGGGGAGGCCGGTACCGCAGGACGGTTCCGTAACTGTTGCGGTCGATCACCCGGAACAGCGGCGACGCCGAGAGCTTGGCCGTCAGCTCCGCGAACCCGCCGGCGGGCAGCAGCCCCTCGCCCGCCGTGTAGACGTCCTGGGTACGGGTGAGCAGCACGAACGCGGGTCTGCCGTCCTTGGGCAGGCCCGGCGCCAGGAAGGCGGCCGGGTCCTTCAGCATCCTGATGTTGTCGGGCAGCGCCTGCTCCACGAAGAACCAGTGCTCCAGCTGGTCGTAGCGGTGCAGCGCCATCGGGAAGGAGCCGGTGGCGGCGAGGATCAGCGAGTCGCGCGGCGCCTCGTCGATCACCCGGGTGACCAGCGCGGTCTCGGCGGGCGGGGTGTAGTACATCCGCTCCTTGCCGTAGTACGCGGGCAGGAACCCGGCGACGAGGGCGAGCAGCACGGCGGGCAGCGCCACCGCCGGGATCCGCCGCCGCGCCACCGGCCCGAGGCGGATGCGGCCGGGCTCCTTGGCGGCGCCGGGCGCGGGCACCAGCGCGGCCGCGGCGAAGAACGCGGCGCCCGGCAGCCCGAACAGATAGACCCGGAAGAGCATTTCGCCGCCGTAGTCGTTGATCGCGAACATCGGTACGGGCGCGATCGAGACGAGCAGCAGCGGCAGTGCGCTCCTGAGCAGCTTGCGGCGGGTCAGCACGGCGAAGGCGGCGAGCGCGGCCACCCCCAGGACCATCACGATGTCGGCCCGGCCCTGGAGCACCGGCCCGGGTCCGGTGAGCTCGCCCGCGTACCCGGCCCGCGAGTTGTTGAGGAGGTTGCCCGCGGACTCCTTGAGCGAGTCCAGGGTCTCCACGAACAGCGGGCGGCCCATGGTGAGGTCCCAGACGAGCATGATCAGGCCGGTGACGACGAGCAGACCCGGGTTGCGGTAGCGGCGGGTGAGGTTGAGGGCGAACAGGGAGACGCAGAGCATCACCGGTGTGAGCTGGTGGGTGAAGTTGATGGCGGCGATCAGCGGGGCGAGGATCACCACGCAGACCGCGCGCTGGCGGGCCGTCGTCGGCGGCGGCACGGAAGCGGCCGCCGGATCGAGGTGCGCGCGCGAGCGCAGGTCCCCGGCGGAGCCCGGGCGTACGAAGTGGCGCAGGACCACGGCGAGTACGCAAAGGTGCAGGATCAGCGCCAGGCCCTGCGGCGAGAAGTAGTCCTGGCCCACCCAGTTGGCGACCTCGAAGATCCACACGCCGGTCCACACCAGCCGCCAGTCCTCGGCGAAGGTGCGGTAGATCAGCACCAGGACGGGGATGAGGATCACTCCGTAGAAGAGCGCCGCCCAGTTCAGATACGACCGGGTGGTCTCCACCCCGAAGGCGCGCACCAGCGCCGAGTTGAGGGTGAAGAAGCCGGGCCACTGGTCGTAGGCGGCCATGTTGCCCGACAGCGGGGTGCCCGGCCGCAGGTCCTGGTTGACCAGCAGGTGGGTGACGACGGCGTCGTGTTTGGAGGCCCACGGGTAGCGCACCGAGTCGTAGAGGATCGCGGTGGGCGCCTTGAGGGCGAAGAGCAGGGCGACGCTGTAGAGGCCGGGCCACCAGGGCGCGGTCCCGGCCCGCCGCAGGCTGACCACGAACCCGGCGGTGAGCACCACGAGGGAGAGGAAGAAGGCGGCGGGCAGCTGGTCGAGCAGGCCCCAGTCGCCCATGTGCCGGTAGTCGATGTGCGGCAGCGCGTACAGCCACAGGGCGCTCGCCAGGGCCAACGGCAGCCAGGTGAACAGGGTCTGAGGCTCGATCAGATCCGGTAGGCCGCGCTTCGGGGCGCGCGCGGCCTCCCCCTCCTCGCTTGCGCCGCCTTCCGGTGGCAGCTCGCTGCTTCCGGTCACCGGCGCGGGCACGCGTTGCTGCACAGTGCGACTCCCCCCACGGATGTGGTGCGCGGCCGTCACGCCGCCGTCCCCTGGCTGTCCCCTTCAGCGAAGTATAGGAACCTGCTTCGCTTTTGTGATGCTGTCGTACGGTCCCGTCCCCGGCGGCTCCGCCGGGCCGCTCACCCCGCGAAGACCGGGCCGCGCACGGCCGCCCTGGCCCGTCGGTAGAGCCGCCAGCCGACGGTCGCCGCCGAGTCCCGGTACGGAGCGGTACGGGCCCCCGCGCCGCCCATCCACGCCTCGACGTCCGCCACGGTGTGGCCGCGGCGCACGATGAGGCGGGCGATGCGGTACGAGTCGTCGGCGTCCGAGCTCAGCGCGTGCCGCACCGCGACGGCGCTCTCGTACCCGGCGGCGCGGGCGGCCCGGCGCACGGCGCCGCTGTTGTAGCCGTGCGGATACGCGAGATGGGCCACCTCGTGGCCGAGCGCGTCCTCCAACGTCGCTTTGGAGTCGGCCAGTTCGCGCCGCAGGGCCTTCGCGGTGAGTGTGTCGAGCTGGGGGTGCGAGACCGTGTGGCCGCCGATCTCCATCCCGTACTGCTCCAGGAGTTTCGCCTGGTCCAGGGTCATCATCGGCGCCGGGGGCAGCAGCGAACGGCCGCCCGGGGCGAGCGCGCCGGTGGTGAGGTACGCGGTCGCGGGCAGCCCGCGTACGGCGAGCGCGTCGGCGGTGGGCCCCGGCAGATCCGCGAAGCCGTCGTCGAAGGTGAGCACGACGGGTCTCGGCGGCAGCACCGCCCGCCCCGCGAAGTGGCCGGCGAGGGCGCCGACGGTGACGGGGGCGCGACCACTGGCCACGATCGCGTCGAGGTGTGCGGCGAACTGCCGCGGCGAGACGGTGAATTCGGCGATCCAGGCGGGCGGGTCGTCCATGACGGCGTGGTAGAGGAGGACGGGGACGGCGTCCCCGCCGCCCGAAGGGGCCGGTGCCGTCGTCATCGCGTCGCCTCCCACGGCCGCCGCAGTCCGCGCACCCGGCGCCGGGCCCGCAGATAGCCGAGGGGGCCGTACAGCATGCCGCGGCGCTCCAGGCGGGACAGGCCGCGCGGCCACGGGTAGGCCCGGGCGCCGTGCTCGCCCGGCACCGACTGCTCGCCCGCGGCGCGGTGGGCGCTGATGGCGCGGGCGTGGGCGAGGCCGCGCGGCAGTCGGGCCAGGAGCGCGGGCAGCAGGGCGGGGCGGCGCACCAGGAGCGCGGTGAGGTAGGCGGTGAGCCCGGCGCCGTAGCCGTACGCCTGGTTCTCCAGGTCCTGCCAGGTCTCGCGGTGGTGGTGCCAGACCAGTGCCTCGGGCGTGTAGCCGAGCCGGTGCCCGGCGACGACTATCCGCGCGAACGCGTACAGGTCGTCGCCGCCCCTGGCCGGGGTCCCCGTGCCGGTCGCCGGGTCGAAGCCGCCGACGGCACGCAGGGCGGCGGCCCGGAAGGCCATGTTGGCGCCGGAGCCGAACCGGCCCGCGGTGAAGGGGAACAGCGGCTCGTCGGCGGGCGGCCGGGCCGGGTCGAAGCAGCGCGGCGCGAAGCCCTTGGTGAACCCGCCGTGGCTCTCCAGCAGGATCTGCGCGGGCGTGCGCAGCCGGGCGGGCAGGATCAGCCCGGTCGTACAGCCGAGCCCCGGGTCGGCGGCGAAGGGCGCGGCGAGCGCGCTCAGCCAGCGCGGGTCGGCGACCACGTCGTCGTCGGTGAACGCCAGAATCGTTCCCTCTGCCACGGCGACGCCCCGGTTGTGCGCGGCGGCGAGGCCGGGCACGGGCTCGCGGACGTAGCGCACGCCGTGCGCCGCGTAGCTCTCCTCGACGAGCCCGCAGGTCTGGGCGGTCACCGGGTTGTTGTCGACGACCACGATCTCGTAGTCGGGGTGGTCCTGGCGGAGCAGCGAATCCAGCGCCCGGGCGAGCTGTCCGGCCCGCTCACGGGTGGCGACGACGACGCTGGCGCGCGGCAGCGGCACCGGCGACGCGGACCGCCCGTCCGGCGGCACATGCCCGGCGAGCTGCTTACGGGCGGCCGCGGCCAGCACCTCGGCGGCGTCCTCGCCGGGTCCGACCCGGCCGATCACCGTGCCGACCGGGCGGCCCCTGAGCCTGACCAGGACGTACACCTCGCCCTCCCCGACGGGCGGCCCGCCGGGCGCGGGGGCCAGCGAGAGCACCCCGCCGTCGAGCCCGTCGAGGTCCAGCTCCCCGACGCCGATACCCCCCTGGACACCCTGCTCCCGGACCAGCCCCTCGGCCTCCGGCAGCCGTGGTGCGCCTGCTCTGCGCGCGTGTGCCGTACGACGTGACATGCGACTCCCCCGTGATCTTCCGGGTGGTGCGGCGGTGCGGGTGGTGCGGCGGTGCGGGTCGTGCGGCCCGGCGGGTCGTGCGGCCGGGCTCAGCGCCCGCCTCGCAGGCGGCCCGCCTGTTTCAGCGTGCGCCGGCCGAACGCGGCGAGCGCGGGCCGCTCGCGTACGAACCCGTGCGCGCGGCGGGACGGCTCGCGGCCCAGCCAGTGCAGTGCGGCCCCGGCCCCCGGCCGCACCGAGGCACCCTCGTACACCGGGATCTCCCCGGTCTTCAGGGCGTCCTTGTACTCGGCGGCCCCCCGCCCCAGGTCCAGCACCCCGATCCCGGCGGCGGCCGCCGCCTCGGCCATCCGCAGATGCAGGACGAGCCCGGGCGAGTACTTGGCGAACTCCGGGTCGTACGACGGGAACCAGCACGACAGGACCGTGCGCGAGCGCAGCCCGAAGTGGGCGGCGACCGGGCGGTCCGCCACGTAGAGGACGGACAGGACGCCGGAGCAGCCGGGCGCGCCGGTGTGCGCGAGGTACCGCACCAGGGTGCTGATCCAGTCCTGCGCGAACCGGTCGCGGCGGCCGGTGCGGCGGTACTGCGCGGACTTCCACTCCATGAGCTGCCGCAGCGCCCCCGGATCCCGCTCGTCGAAGACGAACCGCACCTCGCCCGCCTGCCGCCCGAGCCTGCGCTCCTTGGCGGTGGTGGTGCGGAAGAACTTGGGCGAGCGCTCGCGCAACCCGCTCTCGTACGTCTCGTACCCCGCGCCGACGTCGACGACGAAGGAGGGGTACGAGTCGGCCGCGCCCGGGACGAAGAGCCCCTGCCCGGCCTCCAGGTTGTCGAACGCCCAGGCGGAGAGGGAGCAGGCGCGCAGCAACTCCCTGACCTCCAGGGCCACTTCGGGCCGGGCTACGATCCCCTGACTGTCGGACACGCCGAACCCGATGGCCCGCCCCCGCCCGAACCGGCCCTTCTCGAAGGGGAAGAAGGCGGCCGGTTCGCCCCCTTCCTCGACCACCGCGACCCGCGCCGAGGGCCGCACATGGGCGACGGCGAGGGTGAACTCGGGCTCCATGAACGGGTTCGCGGGCGCGCCCGACTTCGCCCGAATCTCACGCCAGACATCCAGCTCACCGGCGTTCAGCTCACCGGGTCCGACCACCCGGATCCGGCCACCGCGTCCACTGCTCAATTCGACCCCCCGGTCTCCCCCTGAGCACGTGCCAAGGACGGTACCGGTCGAAATGTCGGGACGGTAGCCGATCGGCCGCTCTTGTGACCGTACGGTGAAGGTCGGCGCTCTAGCGGGTGAGCGCGGCGGTGACGGCGGCCTCGGCGTGGAGGCGGGTGGTGGGGAACACCGGTACGGGGCTGTGTTCCTGACGAATCAACAGCTCGATCTCGGTGCAGCCGAGGATGACGCCTTCGGCGCCGTCGGAGACGAGCCGGGAGATGACGTCCTGATACGCGGCACGGGACTCGTCCCGTACGACCCCCAGGCACAACTCCTCGTAGATGACGCGGTGGACGAGGGCGCGGTCTCGGGCGTCGGGCGTGACCACTTCCAGCCCATGTGAACGCAGCCGGTCCCGGTAGAAGTCCTGCTCCATGGTGAAGGCGGTGCCGAGGAGGCCGACGCGGCGGATGCCCCGGGCCCGTACGGCCTCAGCGGTCGCGTCGCCCAGGTGCAGCAGCGGCACCGAGACGGCCGCGGCGACCTGGTCCGCCACCTTGTGCATGGTGTTGGTGCAGATGAGCACGAGGTCGGCCCCGGCCGCCTCCAGCCCCTTGGCGGCGTCGGCCAGGACCTCCCCGGCGCGCTCCCACTCCCCGGCGCGCTGGAACTCCTCGATCTCGGCGAAGTCGACGGAGTGCAGGACACAGCGGGCCGAGTGCAGCCCGCCGAGCCGCTCGCGTACGAGCTCGTTGAGAAGCCGGTAGTACTCCGCGCTGGACTCCCAGCTCATTCCGCCGATCAGGCCGATGGTCCTCATCCGGCCACTCTAGGCTGGGGGATGATCGATTGACTCGACGAGGGGTGGGGACGCGTATGTTGACCGAGGTCGCGGGGATAAAGGTGCCCGAGGGCCATGCGGCGCAGGCGGCGCGGCTGGTCTGCGCGGAGTACGCGGACGAGGCGCTGTACCACCACTCGGTGCGGTCGTACTTCTTCGGCGCGGCCTGGGCCGAGGAGCGCGGCCTCGACTACGACCGCGAGCTGTTCTTCGTCTCCGCGCTCCTGCACGACCTGTCGCTCACGCCGCCCTTCGACAGCCACACCCTGCCCTTCGAGGAGGCGGGCGGCCATCTGGCCCGCGTCTTCACGGCGGGCCTCGGCTGGCCCGACGCGCGCCGCGACCGGGCGGCCGAGCTGATCGTGCTGCACATGCGGGACGACGTGGCCGTCGAGCAGGACGTGGAGAGCCGGCTGCTTCAGGTGGGGACGACGGCGGATGTCTCCGGCGGCGGCCTGGATGCCTTCGACCCGTCTTTCCGGGAGGCCCTGGTACGCGCATACCCCCGGCTCGGCTTCGCCGCGTCGTTCGTGGGCCTGTTCCGCGACCAGGCGGAGCGGAAGCCGGGGTGTGCGGCGGGGGAGCTGGTGGCGGCGGGCTGGGAGGCGCGGGCGCTGGGGAACGGGCTGGATCTGGGCTGAGGCCGAGCGGGTCGCACCAACCGGCGTGCGCCGCGTGCCGCTGTGCCCACCCGTGCCGCCCCGGCGGCACGATTGCCCACAGCCAGGCAGGCACATCGCACGTCGCACCTCGACCCCCAGGAGGGCCCATGACCACCCCCGTCATCGCCGTAACCGGTGCCAGTGGAGCCATCGGCGGTCGGGTGGCCCGGCGGCTCGCTGAGCGGGGCATCGCGACGCGGCTCGTCGGGCGCGACCCGGACCGGCTGCCCGATCTGGCCGGGGCGGTCAAGGCGCCGGCCGCCGCGTTCGGGGACGGGAGGGCCATGCGGGAGGCGCTGGACGGGGCCGGGGCGCTGCTGATGGTGTCGGCGCACGAGGCCCCCGGCCGCGTACGCGAGCACACCACCGCCGTGGACGCGGCCGTCGCGGCGGGTGTGCGCCGCCTCGTGTACGTGTCGTTCCTCGGCGCCGCCCCCGACGCCGCGTTCACCTTCGCGCGCGACCACTGGCACACCGAGCAGTACATCCGGGGCACGGGCCTGGCGTACACGTTCCTGCGGGACAGCCTCTATCTGTCCGGGCTCGCCGCGATGGCGGGCCCGGACGGGGTGATCCGGGGCCCCGCCGGGGACGGCCGGGTCTCGGGCGTGGCGCACGAGGACATCGCGGACGTGGCGACGGCCGTACTCCTGGAGGAAGGCGAGGAGCACGACGGCGTCACGTACGACGTCACCGGGCCCGAAGCCCTCACGCTCACCGAGGTGGCGGCGGAGCTGAGCCGGGTGGCGGGCCGGACGGTCACCTATGTGGCGCAGACCCGGGAGGAGGCCTTCGCCTCACGGGCCGGGTACGGCGCCGAGGAGTGGGAGGTCACCGGCTGGGTGAGCTCGTACGAGGCGATCGCCGCCGGGGAGATGGCGACGGTCGCGGACACCGTGCCCCGGCTGGCCGGGCACCGGGCGCAGTCGTTCGCCCAGTACCTGGAGGCCCACCCCAGGGCCTACCGGCACTTGATGCCCTGACGCCAGACGTCGCTGATCAGCGGCACACCGGGCCGGTAGGCGAGGTGGACGTGGCTCGGCGCGTCGAGCAGCGCGAGGTCGGCGCGGGCGCCGGGCGCGATCCGCCCGACGTCGGTGCGCCGCAGCGCGGCGGCGCCCCCGGCGGTGGCGGCCCAGAGGGCCTCGTCGGGGGTCATCTTCATGTCCCGTACGGCGAGCGCGACGCAGAACGGCATCGAGGACGTGAACGAGGACCCCGGGTTGCAGTCCGTGGAGAGCGCGACCGTCACCCCCGCGTCGAGCAGCCGCCGGGCGTCGGGCCACTGGGCGCGGGTGGAGAACTCGGCGCCGGGGAGCAGGGTGGCCACGGTGGAGCCGCTCGCGAGCGCGTCGACGTCGGCGTCGGTGAGGTGGGTGCAGTGGTCGGCGCTGGCCGCGTCGAGCTCGACGGCGAGCTGGACGCCGGGCCCGTAGGAGAGCTGGTTGGCGTGTACACGGGGGATGAGCCCCTTGGCCTTGCCCGCGAGGAGGACGGCCCGGGCCTGGTCCCCGTCGAACGCCCCCTTCTCGCAGAAGACGTCGACCCAACGGGCGTACGGGGCGCAGGCGTCGAGCATCTCGCCGGTCACGAGCTCGACGTAGGCGGCGGGGTCCTCGGCGTACTCCGGGGCCACGATATGAGCCCCCAGATAGGTCACTTCATCCGTGTGCTCGGCGGCGACGCGCAGGGCGCGGGCCTCGTCCTCGACGGTGAGGCCGTACCCGGACTTGGTCTCGAAGGTGGTCGTCCCCTGCCGCAGGGCCTCGCCGATGTACCGGGCGACGTTCGCGCCCAGCTCGGCGTCGGTGGCGGCGCGGGTGGCGGCGACGGTGGTCCGGATCCCGCCCGCCTTGTACGGCTGCCCCGACATCCGGGCGTTGAACTCCTGGGTGCGGTCGCCCGCGAAGACGAGGTGCGAGTGGGAGTCGACGAACCCGGGGACGGCGGCGCGGCCCTGCGCGTCGTGGGTGGTGTCGGCGGCGGGCGCGGCGTCTTGGGCCCCCACCCACGCGATGGTGTCGCCGTCGATCACTACGGCGGCGTTCTCGATGAGGCCGAGGGGGGTGGGGCCGAGGGTGGGGTCGTTGGTGACGAGGGTGGAGATGTTGGTGAGGAGGGTGGTGGTCATCGGTGCGGGCTCCTGTCGGTGGTCGGCGGTCTTGTACCCCGCCCCGCCCCTTCCCGAAAGCCCTGGGCGGGCGGCCGGGTTCGTCGGCTGCGGGCTTTTTGGCCCGGGGCTTGTCTGCGGGTCGTGTGTGGTTGCTCGCGCAGTTCCCCGCGCCCCTGAAATGCGCCCCTTCGGGGCGCCCAGGGGATTGCCGCGCAGCGGCATTCAAGGGGCGCGGGGAAC
>NZ_JBHWUR010000101.1:4242-28678 GCF_042737755.1 Streptomyces sp. NPDC059994 | reverse complement strand
GCCCCGGAGCGGGGTGCAGGGGCCGCGGGCCCCGCAAGGGGGTCCGGGGGCGGAGCCCCCGGGAGGCCACCTTCACCCCCACCCACCCCCGGCGGGTCCGGGGAACGGGCGGGGTGGGGAAACCCTCACGCCCGAACGGACGGCTCGTCCCGCGAGCCCCCCTGAACCGGCACCCCGCTCAACCCGAACCCGTACTCGTACAGCTTCCGCCACACCCCGTCCACACCCTGCTCGTACAGAGCGAACCCCCCACACGTCCACTCCGCCTCGAACCCCCCCAGCTCGGCGAACGCCCGGTCCATCCCCTCCTCGGAGATCCCGTGCGCCACCGTCACATGCGGGTGGTACGGAAAGTGCAGCTCGCGCACGAGCGGCCCGGCCTCGTCCCGCACCCGCTGCTGCAGCCACGCACAGTCCGCCCCGCCCTCGACGACCTGCACGAACACCACCGGCGACAGCGGCCGGAACGTCCCGGTCCCCGACAGCCGCATCGGAAACGCCCGCCCGGCCGCCGCGACCTCGGCCAGATGCGCCCGGATCGCGGGCAGGCAGGCCGCGTCGACCTCGGTCGGCGGAAGGAGGGTGACGTGCGTGGGAATCCCGTACGCGGCGGGATCCCCGAAGCCCGCCCGCCGCTCCTGGAGCAGGCTGCCGTACGGCTCCGGGACCGCGATCGAAACGCCGAGCGTTACGGTCCCCACGTCGTTCTCCTCCGTCGTTGTCCGGGTACGTCTGTGTCCGTCAGTGTGCAGTGTGGCGGGCGCGCCGCCGTTCTGACCAGAGCCCTCGGCCGGGCCACAGGTCACACGGCCCGGGGCACGACCCGGGGCGCGTGCCACGCCCGCGTGCCGCGCGCCCCCACGCCCCGCGCCTCGGTGCGGCTCAGTGCTTGGCGGGCAGGAACCCGACCCGCTCATATGCCGTGGCCAGCGTCTCGGCGGCGACCGCCCGCGCCTTCTCCGCACCCTTGGCCAGGACAGAGTCCAGCGTCTCGGGGTCGTCCAGATATTCCTGCGTCCGGTCCCGGAACGGCGTGACGAACTCCACCATCACCTCGGCGAGGTCCGTCTTCAGCGCCCCGTACATCTTGCCCTCGTACTCCGTCTCCAGCTCGGCGATCGTCTTGCCGGTGAGGGTGGAGTAGATCGTCAGCAGGTTGGAGACGCCCGGCTTGTTCACCGCGTCGTACTTGATCACCGTGTCCGTGTCGGTGACCGCGCTCTTGACCTTCTTGGCCGTGGTCTTCGGCTCGTCGAGCAGGTTGACCAGGCCCTTCGGCGTGGACGCCGACTTGCTCATCTTGATCGACGGGTCCTGCAGGTCGTAGATCTTCGCCGTCTCCTTGAGGATGTACGGCGCCGGGATCTTGAACGTCTCCCCGAACCGGCCGTTGAACCGCTCGGCCAGGTCACGGGTGAGCTCGACGTGCTGGCGCTGGTCCTCGCCGACCGGGACCTCGTTGGCCTGGTAGAGCAGGATGTCCGCGACCTGGAGGATCGGGTACGTGAAGAGGCCGACGGTGGCGCGGTCGGCGCCCTGCTTCGCCGACTTGTCCTTGAACTGCGTCATACGGGACGCCTCGCCGAAGCCCGCCAGGCAGTTCATGACCCAGGCGAGCTGGGCGTGCTCCGGCACATGGCTCTGCACGAAGAGCGTGCAGCGCTCCGGGTCGAGCCCGGCGGCGAGCAGCTGCGCGGCGGCGAGCCGCGTGTTGGCGCGCAGCTCCTTCGGGTCCTGCGGAACGGTGATCGCATGCAGGTCCACGACCATGTAGAACGCGTCGTGGGACTCCTGCAGCGCCACCCACTGGCGGACCGCGCCGAGGTAGTTGCCGAGGTGGAACGAGCCTGCGGTGGGCTGGATTCCGGAGAGCACGCGCAAACCAGGGGGCGTCGCGGAGCGACTCGGCTGAGGGTGGTGGTGGGCGACGGGAGGGCGATCAGAGGCCATGCTCATCATTCTCTCAGGTGGCGCCGACACCTCGGAAACCCTTGTGGATACGAACCGGCGCACCGGTCCCGGGACGAACGCACGAACGGATCGAGGACCGGATCGAGGACGCCACACGAACGAGTCCGCACAGGCTCCGAGCTTGCCCCGAACAGGTGGGAAATCCGGGGCGGGCGGTGTATCCGAGGTGTGAGGACGCGGGAGGGGGGCGGATCGACGTCGACGAGGCCGCGGTGATCGCACGCGTACGCGCCGGGGAGGTGGAGGCGTACGCCGAGCTGCTGCGCGCCCACACGGCCCCGGCCCTGCGGGTGGCGGCGGCGTTCGGCGCGGGGGCGGACGGGGAGGATGTGGTGCGTCCGCGTTCTTCAAGGCGTACTGCTCGCTGGGCCGCTTCCGGGACGGCTCCCCGTTCCGGCCCTGGCTGATACGGATCGTGGTGGATGAGACGAGGAACACAGTGCGCTCCTCGGCCCGCCACCGCGCAGCCACGGGCCGGCAGGCGGCGCTGACGGAGGCCGAGCCGTTGATACCGGAATCGGCGGACCCGGCGGTCGCCGCGGTCGAGGAGGAGCGCCGAGCGCGGCTCACGGCCGCGGTCGACGAGCTACCGACGCTGGTCTGGCAGGCGCACGGCGAGCTGACCCCGCGCCTTGAGGTACGCCGCCGGCCGAGCCGGAGGAGGAGCAGGCGGAGACGGTGACGGTGACGGTGACGGCCGGTGGGAGCGTCTCCGACGGCTCGACGACGGCCGGCTGGTGGCAGGCCCTGCCGGACCTGGCCGTCGGGGCCGCGCCGGCCCTGCTCATACGCCCGTGGGCGACCCGGCTCCCGGCCATCGTCGCCGCCTCCTGGCAAAGCCGCGACGATGGGCCACGCCAGGAGCTGCGGGACGTGGACGGGCCGGGCGACCCGGGCGACCGGGGCGGTGGTGCCCGAGCCGATGCGGTACCGCGCCCCGTAAGGGGCGCGGGGAACTGCGCGACCAGCCACAGACGACCCGCGGCCGCCTGAAGGCACTTCCGGCGAAGCGCTCAGTCCGTCGGAAGCCCCGGTGCCGGGAACGCGGCCATCAGTTCGGCCACCTCGGCGCGGATGACCGCGAGGGCGTCCTCGTCGCCGGTGCGGGCCGCGTTGACGCCCCGGTCGATCCAGTCGGCCACGGCCGCCATGTGCTGCGTACCGAGCCCGCGGGAGGTGAGGGACGGGGTGCCGATCCGGATGCCCGAGGGGTCGAACGGCTTCCTCGGGTCGTACGGGACGGTGTTGTAGTTGACGACGATCCCGGCCCGGTCGAGGGCCTTGGCGGCGACCTTGCCCGGGACGTCCTTGGGAGTGAGGTCCATCAGGATCAGATGGTTGTCGGTACCGCCCGAGACCAGGTCGAAGCCGCGCGCGAGGAGCTGCTCGGCGAGGGCCCCGGCGTTGGCGACGACGGCCTGGGCGTAGTCGCGGAAGGAGGGCTGGGCCGCCTCGTGGAGGGCGACGGCGATCGCGGCGGTGGTCTGGTTGTGCGGGCCGCCCTGGAGGCCGGGGAAGACGGCCTTGTCGATGGCCTTGGCGTGCTGCTCGCGGGACATGAGCATCGCGCCGCGCGGGCCGCGCAGGGTCTTGTGGGTGGTCGTGGAGATCACGTCCGCGTGCGGGACCGGGGACGGGTGGGCGCCACCGGCGATCAGGCCCGCGATGTGCGCGACGTCGGCGACCAGGACGGAGCCCGCCTCCCGGGCGATCTCCGCGAAGGCCGCGAAGTCGATGGTGCGGGGCAGGGCGGTGCCGCCACAGAAAATGATCTTCGGTCGTTCCTTGAGGGCGAGTTCGCGCACCTCGTCGAAGTCGATCAGGCCGGTGTCGTGGCGGACGCCGTACTGGACGCCGCGGAACCACTTGCCGGTCGCGGAGACGCCCCAGCCGTGGGTGAGGTGGCCGCCCATCGGCAGGGCCATGCCCATCACGGTGTCGCCGGGCTCGGCGAAGGCGAGGTAGACGGCGAGGTTGGCGGGCGAGCCGGAGTAGGGCTGGACGTTGGCGTGCTCGACGCCGAACAGCGTCTTCGCCCGCTCCACGGCGAGCGTCTCGACCAGGTCGATGTTCTGCTGGCCCTCGTAGTACCGGCGCCCCGAGTAGCCCTCGCTGTACTTGTTCTGCAGCACCGTGCCGGAGGCTTCGAGGACGGCCTGCGAGACGTAGTTCTCGCTGGGGATCAGCCGCAGGGTGTCCGACTGCAGCCGTTCCTCGGCGGCGACGAGCGCGGCGAGTTCGGGGTCGGTGGCGGAAAGGGCCGGGTGGGAAAGGGGCAGGCTCATGGCGTCCTCCGGGGTCCGTCGTGGTCCCGGGTGCCCAGGCGGGCGGCACCTCGTGCGCATGTGACGCACGGCTTCCCCGGGGTCGCTTCCCCGTTCGCCAGTCGCCGTACGTACCACCCACCCTAACGGGCACGTCGGGAATCAAGGTTTCCTCGTCCGGCATCCGAGCGACGATAGAAACTGGACGCTACCCCCGTCCCACGCCGCACGATGAAACGGAGACCCCGTGTCGACTACATCGGACGCCATCCGCTCTGCCGAGGCCCACAGTGCGCACAACTACCATCCGTTGCCCGTCGTCGTCGCCTCGGCCGAGGGCGCGTGGATGACCGATGTCGAGGGGCGCCGCTTCCTCGACATGCTCGCCGGGTACTCGGCGCTGAACTTCGGGCACGGCAACCGCAGGCTGATCGACGCGGCCAAGGCGCAGCTGGAGAGAGTGACGCTGACGTCGAGGGCGTTCCACCACGACCGGTTCGCCGAGTTCTGCGGGCAGCTCGCCGAGTTGTGCGGCAAGGAGATGGTGCTGCCCATGAACACCGGGGCGGAGGCCGTCGAGACGGCCGTGAAGACCGCCCGGAAGTGGGGGTACCGGGTCAAGGGCGTGCCGGACGGGATGGCGAAGATCGTGGTCGCCGCCAACAACTTCCACGGGCGCACCACCACGATCGTCAGTTTCTCCACGGACCCGGAGGCCCGCGCGGACTACGGGCCGTACACCCCGGGGTTCGAGATCGTGCCGTACGGGGACCTGGCCGCGCTCTCGGCGGCCGTCACGGAGAACACCGTGGCGGTGCTGCTCGAACCGATCCAGGGCGAGGCCGGGGTTCTGGTGCCGCCGCACGGATATCTGCCGGGCGTACGGAAGCTGACGCGGGAGCGGAACGTGCTGTTCATCGCGGACGAGATCCAGTCGGGTCTCGGCCGGACCGGGAAGACGTTCGCGTGCGAGCACGAGGACGTGGTGCCCGATCTGTATGTACTGGGCAAGGCGCTCGGCGGCGGCGTGGTGCCGGTCTCGGCGGTGGTGGGCTCGGCGGAGGTGCTCGGGGTGTTCCGCCCCGGCGAGCACGGGTCGACCTTCGGCGGCAACCCGCTGGCGTGTGCGGTCGGCCTGGAGGTCATCGCGATGCTGCGCACCGGTGAGTACCAGCAGCGGGCGACCGAGCTCGGTGAGCACCTCCACCACGAGCTGGGCCTGCTGGCCGGTACCGGGGCGGTGGAGGCGGTGCGCGGGCGCGGTCTGTGGGCGGGCGTCGACATCAACCCGTCGCACGGGACGGGGCGGCAGATCTCCGAGCAGCTGATGGCCCGGGGCGTCCTGGTCAAGGACACCCATGGCTCGACGATCCGGATCGCCCCGCCCCTGGTGATCAGCAAGGAGGACCTGGACTGGGGGCTCGACCAGCTGCGGGCGGTGCTGGCGCAGGAGTAGTCCCGGGCAGGCTGTGCGGGGCCCCGGCCGGTCGCCGGTGCAACCGGGTTCTGCGGCAGGACCGTTGACCATACCGGTAGTCCGGACCAACGATGCCGCCATGCCGAGACCCCGCACAGCACGCGTCGCCTCCGTGGCCCGTGCCGCGTTCGCCCTGCTCGTTCCTCTGCTGGTGCTCGTCGGACCGGCCGGGCCCGCGCGGGCGGACTGGCCCGAGCCGGTGCCCGTGGTGACGCACGTCCAGACCGGGAAGCCGGTCGTCTTCATCACGATCGACATCGTGCTGCTGCACTTCAGCGACACCGTTGCGGCCGACCTGACGCGGGCGCTCGCGGCGGCCGACGCGGCGGGGCTGAGGCCCGCGCCGCTGCGCGACTGCATCGCGGAGTGAGGGGGCCCCGGCCCCGGCCCCGGCTAGCGGATCACATGCGGGATGAACCGTGCGTACTCGTCCGTGATCGGGCCCGAGGACTCCCGGATGCCCAGGCCCGCCGCCTCGTCCTCGACGACCCAGGCGCCGAGGACGACCCGGTTCCCCTCGAAGTCCGGGAGCGGGGAGAGGGCCTGGTAGCAGGCGGGTTCGTCGCGCGGGACGGGCGGCGCGCCCGGGGCGTGGATCTCGACCCCGGCGCCCTCCCGGCCGAGCAGCGGCTTGGAGACGTATCCGGCGGTGCGGGCCAGCTCACGCGGGCCGTCCAGATACGCCGGGAGCAGGTTCGGATGGCCGGGGAACAGCTCCCAGAGGATCGCGAGCAGCGCCTTGTTGGAGAGCAGCATCTTCCAGGCGGGCTCGATCCAGCAGGTGCTGCCGGTGCCGCCGCCGTTGTCCAGCGTCTCCAGGACCTGCGGGGCGAACCGGTCCGTGGTCAGCCACTCCCACGGGTAGAGCTTGAAGCAGCTGCGGATGAACCGGAGGCGGTCGTCGACGAAGCGGCCGGTCAGGCTGTCCCAGCCGATCCGTTCCACCGACAGGGCCGCCGTCTCGATGCCCGCCTGCTCCGCCGTCTCACGCAGATACGCGACGGTCATCAGGTCCTCGCCGAGCTCGTCGTCGTCCGAGTGGGCGAAGTGGAGCGGGCCGGGCGGGAGCAGCGGGGCCTGCCGCTTCCAGGCGGCGATCAGGCGTTCGTGGAGCGAGTTCCACTGGTCGGCGCCCGGGAAGCGCTCCTCCATCCAGAACCACTGCGGGCTCGCCGCCTCGACCAGCGAGGTGGGGGTGTCGGCGTTGTACTCCAGCATCTTGGCCGGGCCCGTACCGTCGTACCGCAGGTCGAAGCGGGCGTATATGGACGGGAGTTCGGAGCGGCGGTGCCAGGATTCGGCCACCCGGGCGGCGAGCGCCGGGTCGGTGATGCCGAGGTCCGCGAAACGGTTCCGCTCGACGATGTGCGCGGCCGCCGCGAGGCACATCCCGTGCAGCTCCTCGACGACTTCCTCCAGCGCCTCGACCTCGGGGAGCGTGAAGGAGTAGTACGCGCTCTCGTCCCAGTACGGGCGCAGCGAGTCGTCCGGGTAGCGGGTGAGGGGGTAGATCAGGCCCTGGGCCTCGACGGTCCGCTGCCAGCCGGGGCGCGGGTCGATGCGGTGGCGCTGCATCGGTCAGCCGCCGCCCGAGCCGGAGTGGCCGCCGAAGCCGCCCCGGTCGACGCCGCCGGAGGAGCCGGAGGAGGTGGACGAACCCGAGGTGCCGGAGGAGCCGGAGGAACCTGAGCCGGACCTGTTGAAAGAACCGCCGTAGACGGCGCCGTTGCGGGTGTGGCCGCCGTAGTAGTACGAGCCGTGGCCACCGCTCTTGCACTCGTACTTCGGGAGCTCCTTGTGCGAGACGGGGTCGACGCAGCGGCGGTCCGGCTCGTGGGAGCACGCCGTCAGCGTGGCGGCGAGCACCCCCATGCCGCCGAGCACCACCGCTGTGGACCGGAATCTGCGCATGTGCGGGCCTCCCCCTCGTGATCTCGTACATATGTCTGGGACGCGAACCGGCCACACCCTAGTTCCCGGCCATCCGGGAAGCGGAATCCGCTCGCCCCCGCTCCCTGAACCCCCTTCCATTACAGTCCGTCTGTGCTCTTTGGGATGATCTGCGCGCTGGGGTCGGCGGTCTGCTACGGCACCGCGACCGTTCTGCAGGCCGTCGCGGCCCGGGCCGCTTCGGCGACCGGAACCGCCCGGGACGCCGGGGTCGATCCCGCGCTGCTGCTGCGGGCCGTGCGGCAGTGGCGCTACGTCGCCGGGCTCGGTCTCGACGGCCTCGGGTTCGTCCTCCAGATCGTGGCGCTGCGGGCGGTCCCGATCTACGCGGTCGGGGCGGCGCTCGCCGCGTCGCTCGCGGTGACGGCGGTGGTCGCGGCGCGGGTACTGGCGGTGCGGCTCTCCGGTACGGAGTGGGCGGCCGTGGGGGTCGTCTGCGCCGGGCTCGCGATGCTGGGACTCGCCTCCGGCGAGGAGGGCCACGAGGACGGGCCCGCCGCGCTGCCCTGGGCGCTGCTCGCGGTCGCGGCCGCGATCCTGCTGGCCGGGGCGGTCGCCGGGCGGCTGCCGGGACGGGCGCGGGCACTGGTGCTCGGGCTCGGGGCGGGGTGCGGGTTCGGAGTGGTCGAGGTCGCGGTGCGGCTCATCGACTCCGTCGACCTCACCAATCCGGCGTTGTACGCGCTGCTGCTGGGCGGGGGCGCGGCCTTCTTGCTGCTGACGTCGGCGCTCCAGCGGGGGTCGGTGACGACGGCGACGGCGGGGATGGTGCTCGGCGAGACGATCGGGCCCGCGCTGGTGGGGGTGGTGTGGCTGGGCGACCACACGCGGTCCGGGCTGGGGTGGCTGGCGGTCACGGGGTTCGCGGTGGCGGTCGCGGGGGCGCTGGCGCTGGCGCGGTTCGGGGAGGCGCCGGGGGAGGGGGCGGCGTAGCGCCTTGATGCCGCGGGCCGGGGGTGCCCCGGTTCCCTGGCGGGGTGAGCCCCCACCCCGCCCCTTCCCCAAACCCTCCGGGGGTGGGGGTGGGCTGAGGTGGGTTCCCCGGGGGCTCCGCCCCCGGCCCCCGGGCGGGGCTGCGCCCCTGCACCCCCTTCGCGGGGCCTGCAACCCCCTTCGCGGGGCCTGCACACCCCCTTCGCGGGGCCTGCAACCCCCTTCGCGGGGCCTGCACACCCCCTTCGCGGGGCCTGCACACCCCCTTCGCGGGGCCTGCAACCCCTGCACCCCGCTTCGGGGCTCCGCCCCGGGCCCCGCTCCTCAAACGCCGGAGGGGCTGAATTTGCCCGGGGCCCCGCTCCTCGCACACCGAAGAGGCTGAACTTGCCCGGGGTCCTGCTCCTCGCACGCCGAAGAGGCTGAACTTTCCCGGACCCCACTCCTCGCACGCCGAAGGGGCTGAAATGTGGCCGGGCCCCGTTCTCCCTCAAGGGGCGCGGGGAACTGCGCGACCAGCCACAGACAACGCGCAGACGAACCACCGCCTCCCCGGACGGCTACGGCAGCACCCTGCACAGCGCATCCAACGCCCCCGCCCACCCACTGTCCGCCGGCGCCGCATACCCCACCACCAGCGCATCCCGGGCCGCGGGCGTGCGCGGGTGGCGGAAGGCGGAGAGGCCCTGGAGGGCCAGGCCCTGCCAGGCCGCGGCCTGGATGACCGCGCGCTCGGTGCCCGGAGGCAGCTCCAGGACGGCGTGCAGGCCCGCCGCGATCCCGCTGACGCGGACCTCCGGCGCCCGCTCGGCCAGCGCCGCCACCAACTGGTCGCGCCGGCGCCGGTAGCGAAGCCGCATCCCCCGCACATGGCGGTCGTACGCGCCCGAGGCGATGAACTCGGCGAGAGTCAGCTGGTCGAGCGCGCCGCACGACCAGTCCACGTCCCCCTTCCTCTCCGCCACCTCCCCCGCCAGCCGTTCGGGCAGCACCATCCACGCCAGCCGCAGCCCGGGCGCGAGCGACTTGCTGGCGGTGCCGAGGTACACGACGTGCTCGGGGTCCAGGCCCTGGAGCGCGCCCACGGGCTGGCGGTCGTAGCGGAACTCGCCGTCGTAGTCGTCCTCCAGGATCAGCCCGTCCGTGGCCCGCGCCCAGTCGACGACCGCGGCGCGCCGGTCCGGTGGCAGCGCGACCCCTACCGGGAACTGGTGCGCGGGTGTCAACAGCACCGCCCCCAGGCCCTTCGCCTCCCCCAACTCGCCCGTCAGCGTGCCGTGTTCGTCGAACGGCAGCGCCGGGGTGCGCAGACCCGCCCGCGCCAGCTGGTCCCGGTGCACATCGAGGCCGTACGACTCGACGCCGATCTCCCGCACCCGGCGCGCCCGCAGCACTCGCCCGAGCAGCATCAGGCCGTGCACGAAGCCCGCGCAGACGACGATCCGCTCGGGGTCCGCGTGGACCCCGCGCGCCCGCGCCAGATAGTCGGCCAGGACCGTGCGCAGCTCGATGCGGCCACGCGGGTCGCCGTAGCCGAAGGCCTCGTGTGGCGCGGCCGTCAGCGCCCGCCGGGAGGCCTTCAGCCACTCGGCGCGCGGAAAGGACGCCAGGTCGGGGCTGCCCGCGATCAGGCTGTACGCGGGGGTGCGGCGCGCCGGGTGCCGGGGTCCGGACGGCTGGGGGCGGCGCGGCGCGGTCCGCTGGGCGACCCGGGTCCCGGAGCCCTGGCGGGCGGTGAGCCAGCCCTCGGCGACGAGTTCGGCATACGCGTCGGCCACCGTGTTGCGCGCGACGCCCAGGTCCGCGGCGAGCGAGCGCGACGAGGGCAGCCGGGCGCCGGGGGCGAGCCTGCCGCCCCGTACTGCCTCGCGCAGCGCGTCCATGAGGCCGGCGCGCAGCCCGCCCGCGCCCACCTCCACATGGAGGTCGACACCGAAGACTTTGGCCGGAGTTCCGGAGGAAGTGGCCCAGGATTCCACCATGAAAATGGACCATACCCGTGTGACATGTGCCGCGTACCGTCACTTCCATGACGACGAACGGGAACACGGTGAGCGAGAGCGACGAGAACAAGGACGGCAAGGACGCCCCTTACGCGGCCGAGCAGGCCCCCCGCCTGCACTGGGCCAAGGCCGCCCCCGAGGTCTACAAGGCCATGGTCAAGCTGGAGGCCGCAGCCGGGCGCGGGGTGGACCCGGTGATCCACGAGCTGGTCAAGATCCGTGCCTCGCAGCTCAACCACTGCGCGTTCTGCCTCGACATGCACACCAAGGACGCGCTCGCGGCGGGCGAGTCGGTCGAGCGCATCGTGCAGCTCAGCGCCTGGGGCGAGTCGCAGCACTTCTACACCGAGAAGGAGCTGGCGGCGATCGAGCTGACCGATGCGATCACCGTCCTCACCGACGGCTTCGTGCCGGACGAGGTGTACGCGAAGGCCGCCGCGCAGTTCGACGCGACCGAGCTGGGTCATCTGATCGCCGCGATCACGGTGATCAACGCCTGGAACCGCTTCGGCGTGACCACCCGGATGACCCCGGGCCACTACACCCCGGGAATGTACAAGTGACCGCGCGCGCCTGGCAGGTTCCGCAGGAGGTCTACCGGGCGCTGGCGGGTGTGAGCGCGGCCGCCAAGAAGGCGCTCGACCCGACCCTGACGGAGCTGGTCATGGTCCGCGCCTCGCAGCTCAACCACTGTGCGTTCTGCCTCGACATGCACCTCGACCTCGCGCGCGACCACGGCGAGACCGAGGGACGGCTCGATCTCGTCGCGGCCTGGCGGGAGGCGGGCGACCGCTTCAGCGAGCGCGAGCGTGCGGCCCTCGCCCTCACCGAGGGCATAACGGTTCTGACCGACGGTTTCGTTCCCGACGAGCTGTACGAACGGGCGGCCAAGCACTTCGACGAGACCCAACTGGCCCACCTCATCGCCGCGATCACCGCCATCAACAGCTGGAACCGGCTGATGGTGGCCCGGCGAACCGCACCCGGAGAGACCGAATGGCACGGCTGACCCCCGTCGCCTCCTTCCGCGCCCTGCACCACGGGCGCGCCCCGGGCGACCCCCTGATCCTGCCCGGCCCGTGGGACGCGGCCAACGCCCGGATCTTCGAGGAGGCGGGCTTCCCCGCGCTCTCCACGCCGAGCGCGGGGGTCGCCGCGTCGCTGGGCTACGCGGACGGCGAGACACCCGGCGACGAGATGTTCGCGGCGGTCGCCCGGATCGTCCGGGCCGTCTCCGTGCCCGTCTCGGCGGACGTCGAGGGCGGCTACGGCCTCGCCCCCAGGGAGCTGGTGGCCCGGCTGCTCGACACCGGCGCGGTCGGCTGCAACCTGGAGGACTCGGCCGGCGGCGCCCTCAAGGACCCGGCGCGCCACGCCGACTGGCTGGCGGAGGTGCGCGCGGAGGCCGGGGACCGGCTCTTCATCAACGCGCGCGTGGACACGTACATCGAGGGCGTCACCGACCTGGACGCGACGATCACGCGGGCGCGCGCGTACGTGGCGGCGGGCGCCGACTGCGTCTACCCGTACGGGGCGCCCGCCGAGCACCTGCCGAAGATCGCCGCCGCCGTGCCGGCTCCGGTCAACCAGGTCGCGCTCGCGGACGGCCCGACCCCGCGCCGCCTCGGCGAACTGGGCGCCGCCCGGATCACGTTCGGGCCGCTGTTCCAGCGCCGCGCGATGAAGGCGGTACGGGAGGTCGCGGAGCAGCTGCGCACGGGCTGAGCCGGGGGGCCACCCTCTCTCAGTCCGGCGCGAACGTGCCGAGCACCGCGTTCAGCACCCCGAGCTGCGCGGGCCAGTCGTCGACGGGGCCGTACACCAGCACCGTGTACGGCACCCCGTTCCCGGCGACGAAGGAGCGGGCGACGCCCTGGATGCGCTCCACCGGGTCGGTGCGGTCGTACGCGTAGACCAGCTCGGCCGCGTCCGTGGCGGTCACCTCGGCCATCCGGCGCAGCGAGACCTCCTGGTAGCCGTGGTTGGAGGCGAGGTTGGCCGAGGTGACGCGCAGCGCCTCGTACGGGGTGATGCCCGGTTCCGTCAGCCGGAACATCTGGAGCAGGTAGCGCCGGTCGTACGAGCGGTAGAGGGCGCTGCCGCGCTCCTCGGTACGGGTCCAGGTGGCCGGTACCGCGACGCTCCAGCCGAGCGGGTCCGCCACCCGGCGGAAGCCGTCCGGTACCGCGACGGGGCTCCTCTCGGGCGACGCGCTGCCGGTGGGCGTGTCGCTGGGAGTGTCCGTGGGCGTGTCCGTCGGGCTGTCCGTCGGGCTGTCCGTCGGGCTGTCCGTCGGCGTCCCGGAGGGGCCGGTCCCCACCGACGCGGAGGACGAGGCGCCCGCCACTCCCCCGCTCCCCGAGCCGCCGCCCCTGCCCCACATCAGCCAGCCGCCTGCCAGACCGCCCGCGAGGACGGCGGCCGCGACCGCCGCGACGACCGCCCGCTGCCTGCGCCGCCCCGGGTCCAGTGGCGCGTACGGGGGCGGGTGCGCCGGATCGCGCGGCAGCTCGTACGCCCCCTGGGTCTCCGCCTCGTGATACGCGCCCGGCGACGGCCCGGAGCCCGGGCTCAGCCAGGCCGGCGCGGACCCCGGCGGCTCCGGCGGCAGGGGCGGCGGCGCCCCGAACAGCGGCGGCGACGAGGGCGGGTCGGCAGACGGATCCGGCGGCCGGGGAGCCGCTCCGGCGCCCCGGCGCGGCGGGGGTCCGCCCTGCTCCCAGCTCTGCGTCTCGTCGTTCCAGTGGGCGCCCCCACCACGTCGTGCGCTCATGGCTCAGCCGCCCAGGAGCGTGGCGACCGTCCGGCCGACGGCGGCCGCCGAGGCGAGGACGCCGGTGAGGCCCTCCGCGTCGGCGAGTGCCTGGCGCAGCCGGGCGAGGCGCCCCGGGCTCGCCGCGCCCGCCGCGGCGATCTCGGCCTCCGCGTCGGCCGCCGCGCCGTCGAGTGCCCGGATGCTCCCGCCCGCGACCACCCGGGCGAGGTCGGTGCGCAACTCCCTTAGCGCTTCGAGCAGTTCGGCCTGCACCGGGTCGGCCGGCGCGCCGCCCTGCTGGTTGGTCACGGTGTTGTGGTCGCCGATCGCCATCGCGCCCACCACGCTGCCGATACTGATCCCGCCCCGCCGCTTCCCCTGCCCGTCATCCGTCGCCACGGCCGCCTCCCGTTCCCGCTCTGCCCGTTCGGTTGACCACCGTGTTGCGGTTGCCGATGGCGATGGCTCCCCTGGCGGTCTCGATGAACGTCGCCCCCTCGGCGACGTTGACGATCTTCTGGACGAACTCGTCCGTCTCCCAGCCCGCCTCCTGGAGCGCGAGCCGCACCCCGTTGTTCACCCGGTCCTGAATCGACTTCAGATAGCGGCTGACGTCCATCTCCTGGAAGAGCGAGGCGTCGTTGTCGGAGCCGAGCTCGCGCACCGCCCGCACCGGCCCCTCCGGCAGCGCCCTGCCGTGCCCTCCGGTGGCCAGCCGCCACAGCGATACGGCCCCGCGCCACAGCGTGAGCACCGCGCGCCCGGCGGCGACCGGGGTGTGCCCCATCGCCCAGGCGGCCTTGCCGAAGCGGTTGTTGTGCCGGTAGCGGTGGGCGACCCGGTCGGCGTCCTGGTACAGCTGCTTCACCGGGCGCAGCACGTGCGGGGCGACCTCCAGCATCAGCATCCCGCCCTGGGTGTGGACCCGTACGAAGACCGTGGTGACGATCTCCTCGCCCCAGCCGCCGACCCGGATCCGCAGGAAGTGCCGCCGGGTCTCGCCGCCCTCCTCGATCGCGTGCGCGCGGTGCTCCTCGAAGGCGCGGGCGGTGTACGGGGCGTCGGCGCGGGTCGGCAGCCCGACGACCGGCAGGAACACGATCTCGTCGAGCTCCAGGTCCCGCAGCCGGTCGCGGACCGCGTCGGCGAGCTCCGGCGAGCCGTGCGGGGACGGGACCCGCAGCGCCTCCAGGAGCGGGACGATCCGGCGCAGGATCGCGCTGTTGTCGAGCGGGTCCGGCTCCCGGTCCTTGCCGGGCCGCAGCTCGACGGAGAGGGACCACGGCTCGTACGGCCGTCCGGCGCCGCAGAACGGGTTGGCGACGCGGTAGAGCACCAGCGGCGCGTGCTGCTCGGCGCGGATGCGGCGGGACAGGCGCCGGAAGCGGACGCCGTCCGCCGCCTCGGCCGGGTCGGCGTCGAGCCCCGGGAACCGGGGTCTGGACAGCTCCTCGGTGAGCGACTTGGCGAACTGGCCGCGCTGCATGGCGACCGCCCACGCGAGCAGCAGCGGCAGTACGAGCGCGCACCAGGCCTGGATGCGTTCGTCGCCGGAGGGACGGCTGCCGAGGGGCCCGGGCAGCCCCGGGAGCGTCGCCGAGCCGCCCTCCAGGGCGGGGACGAGGAGGATCACCAGGGCCCACAGGTAGAACGTCCACCCGGTCCAGCGCACGTACCAGGCGGCGATCCTGCGGTACCAGAGCGGCCGCTCCAGGGGCCCGCGGATCCAGCCCGCCAGGGTGAACAGCAAGAACGCCGGGAGGTAGAGCAGGATCAGCCACTGGGTGAGCGGGACGGCCACGATCCACAGCAGCACGATGGCGGCGGACCAGCCGATCTCCAGGCGCCGGGCGCGCAGGGCGTGCGCGAGAACGCGCGCCGCGTCGATGCCGAGCGAGGGGGCGGCGATGCGCTCCTCGTGGACGTACAGCTCGTCGATGACGGCGTCGCGGAAGGCCCCGTCCAGATACGCGCCGGCGCACAGCAGCCGGGTGGCCTCGCTCGTGCCGGGCGCCCTCGGACCGGCCGGACCGCCCGGCTCCGGCCGGCCCGGCTGCCGCGGCAGGTAGGTCTGCGTCAACGGTCCCCCCGATGAGCGAACTCCCCAACGCCTACAGACGAGTTATCTGTGACGAAGGCCACAGCGTAAAGGAGGGACACCCTCCGTGTCGTACGCCAAAAAGACCACCCCCGGCGGCCTGGTGGGGCTGCCGGGGGTGGTGGGTGAGCCGAGGCTCAGGTGCTGCTGGATGAGGCCGGGCTCGCGCACGGCGTCCCACGCAGAACTTGAACGGTCCGGATCAGGCCGAGCTCGCGCACGGGGTCGCGCGCCGTTCTTGAACGGCTCAGATCAGGCCGAGCTCGCGCACCGCGTCGCGCGCCGTTCTTGAACGGCTCCGCTCGCACCCCTCGGCCCCGGAGGGCCTCACAGGCTTCGTGGAGCCGGCCGGCCTCCGACCGGCGAGCGCGGGCTCAGATCAAGCCGAGCTCGCGCACCGCGTCGCGCTCTTCCTTGAGCTCCTGCACCGACGCGTCGATGCGGGCGCGCGAGAAGTCGTTGATCTCCAGGCCCTGGACGATCTCGTACTTGCCGTTCTTGACCGTGACCGGGAAGGACGAGATGAGGCCCTCGGGGACGCCGTAGGAGCCGTCGGACGGGATGCCCATGGAGGTCCAGTCGCCCTCGGCGGTGCCGTTGACCCACGTGTGCACGTGGTCGATGGCGGCGTTGGCGGCGGAGGCGGCCGAGGACGCGCCACGGGCCTCGATGATCGCGGCGCCGCGCTTGGCGACGGTCGGGATGAAGGTGTCGGCCAGCCACGCCTCGTCGTTGACGAGCTCGGCGGCGTTCTTCCCGGCGACCTCGGCGTGGAAGACGTCCGGGTACTGGGTGGCCGAGTGGTTGCCCCAGATCGTCAGGCGCTTGATGTCCGAGACGGCCGCGCCGGTCTTCTTCGCGAGCTGCGAGATCGCCCGGTTGTGGTCCAGACGGGTCATCGCGGTGAAGCGCTCGGCCGGCACGTCCGGGGCCGCCGCCTGCGCGATGAGGGCGTTGGTGTTGGCCGGGTTGCCGACGACGAGGACCTTGATGTCGTCCGCGGCGTTGTCGTTGATGGCCTTGCCCTGCGGCTTGAAGATGCCGCCGTTGGCGGAGAGCAGGTCGCCGCGCTCCATGCCCTTCGTCCGCGGACGGGCGCCGACGAGCAGCGCCACGTTGGCGCCGTCGAACGCGACGTTCGGGTCGTCGGTGATCTCGATGCCGCGCAGCAGCGGGAAGGCGCAGTCGTCGAGCTCCATGGCGGTGCCCTCGGCGGCCTTCAGGCCCTGCGGGATCTCCAGGAGACGGAGGTTGACCGGCACGTCCGCGCCGAGCAGGTGACCGGAGGCGATACGGAAGAGCAGCGCGTAGCCGATCTGTCCGGCCGCGCCGGTGACGGTGACATTCACGGGAGTGCGGGTCATGGCGATCTCCGTTTAGAACAGCAGGTGGTGGGGGGTAGCCCCTAGTTCCGGCTATCTCTTCACGTCAAGGTCCCGCTCGGTGCTCCCCGGACCTGCCGGGGGAAAACCGAACTGAATCTTGACGTGAAGAGATATCCAGCGATCAGGCTATCCGACCCCGGCCACCCCTGACCCCCACCCCCCTGTGGGACGTCTCACCCCGTACTCCGGGCGGCTCACTGCCGTACCGTGCAGCCCTTCTTGCCGGAGACGAGGGTCGCGCACGCCTTCGCCGACGTCGGGCCGTCGACCGCGAGCATCTTGGTGTACGCCTCCTTGTCCGCGTCCACCGTCCCGCTCCCGCCCGCCGTGGTGCCCGCGTTGATCTGCACCTTGTCGCCGGGCGCGGCCTGCTGGATGCGGGCCCAGGCGGCCTGGCAGGTCTGGCTGTAGCGGACCTGCACCAGCGTGGCGCCGATCTTCGCGGACGCCACGGTCTTGGCGAACGCGCCGCCGCACCCCATCACTTCCGGGTCCTGCCCGTTGCAGCTGTCGCGGGCGCACTTCACTCCCGCGGGCAGCGAGGGCGCCGAGGTGCTGGGCGTCGGCGAGGGCGTCGGGGCCGCCTTGTCGTCGCTGCCGCCACCCAGATCGGTGAGCAGCACGGCCGCCGCGATGACGAGCAGGGCGCCGACGACGCCCGCCACGAACATCGCCAGTCTGCGCCGCCCGCCGGTCCCCCGTCCGTCCCCACCGCCCGGACCCCGGTTCGGGCCCTGCGGCGGCACGCGTCGGCCCGCGCCAGGATCGGCCACGGGGACACCGAGCCCGGACGGCCGGGGCGCGGTCGGCAGCGGCTCGGCGCGCTGGGGCACCGGGCTCTGCGGCCCGCCGCCCCCGGGGGGCGGGCCGAACTCGCCCAGCGCCGCCCGCGCCTGGGATATCCGGATCTGCTCCATGGTCAGGTCGTGGCGCATCTCGGCGCGGCTCCAGGCCCGCTCCGCCAGCTCCCACATGGTGGTCAGATGGATGGGATTGGTGCCGGTGACCTCGGCGAGCGCGACGATCGCGCCCTTGGGCGCGAGCAGCCGTCCGCCCAGATAGCGCTCCCACGAGGTCTTGCTGTAGCCGGTGCGGTCGGCGACCGCCGCGAGGCTCAGTCCGCTGCGGTCGACCAGCCTGCGCAGCTGGCTCGCGAACTCCCTGACCTGTGGGTCGAGTTCTTCCGGCAGCGCCTTCCAGCGAGGCATGTGCTTCCCCCTTGTCCCCCCATACGTGCCCGATGCACCCCCGAGACCGTGCCGCCCCGCGACGCGCCCTTGGTCCCTGTTCGGCCCCCATCCTCCCATCGGCGCGGGGCGCCGTCACCAAGGCCCCCGCCGCCCGGGGGCGGCTGTTGCCCGACGCACACACAGTTGCGGAACGGTCACCTCCGCGCCACAGGCCTCCGGCTTCCCTTGTAGCCGCCTTGGCGCGTCCATGACTCTTACGTCCACGGGGGACAGACGGCGCCCGTCGTCCCACGGGGGAGAGGACGGGCGCCGTTCTGTTTTACGTACGGATGACGCACGGGTTCACGTACGGATGTACGAACGGAGGCGCGCAGGCGTTCACCCGCGCCCGCTCAGCGCACCGTGAACCGGACCGCGTCCTCCAGGAACGGGATGTCCAGCCAGGGCTTGGGCTGCGCCACCAGCGCCAGCAGCACGATCAGGACGCCGAGCACGCCGTACGTGGTGATGTCGGTGAACCGGGAGCGCACCGCCAGCATGCCCACCGACGGCAGCATCCAGCGCAGCACGCCGCCCGCCAGCAGGGCCAGACCGATGATGATCAGCCCGACCCGGAACAGGTCCACGGAGACGAGCAGCAGCCCGAGCCCCGTCGCCCCGAGCACGGTCAGCAGCGGCCACTGGCGCGCGGGCGCGGGCGAGGCCCCGGAGGCCGCCCGCCCGCCGCCCTCGGGCCGCGCGGTGTCCCGCGTGACCGAGGGGAACCGCCGGGAGCCCTTGCGGGACGGCTTGCCCGTCGTGGCCCCCGGGGACGGCTGGGCGCCGCTCGCCGGCGGCTCGGCGGGGTCGCCCCCGCCGGTGCCGCCGTCCCCCGTACTCGTATCGGCGTCCATGCCCAGATCCCTTCCGGTCAGCTCGCGGCCACGCCGCGCTCCGCCGCTTCGACGACGTTCACCAGCAGCTGTGCCCGGGTCATCGGACCGACGCCGCCCGGGTTGGGGGAGATCCAGCCCGCCACCTCGGCGACACCGGGGTGCACATCCCCGAGGATCTTGCCGTTCTCGTCGCGGCTGACGCCGACGTCGAGGACGGCCGCGCCCGGCTTGACGTCCTCGGGCCTGACCAGGTGCGGCACCCCGGCGGCGGCCACGATGATGTCGGCCCGGCGCAGATGGGCGGCGAGGTCGCGGGTGCCGGTGTGGCACTGCGTCACCGTCGCGTTCTCGGAGCGGCGGGTCAGCAGCAGCGGCATCGGGCGCCCGATGGTGACACCGCGGCCGATCACCACGACCTCGGCGCCGTTGATCTCCACACCGTGCTTGCGCAGCAGCTGGATGATCCCGTACGGCGTGCAGGGCAGCGGGCCCGGCTCGTTGAGCACCAGACGGCCGAGGTTGGTCGGGTGCAGCCCGTCCGCGTCCTTGGCCGGGTCCATCAGCGTCAGGATCCGGTTCTCGTCGATGCCCTTGGGCAGCGGGAGCTGGACGATGTAGCCGGTGCACTCCGGGTCCTCGTTCAGCTCCCGGACGACCGCCTCGATCTCCTCCTGCGTGGCGGTGGCGGGCAGTTCGCGCTGGATGGAGGCGATGCCCACCTGAGCACAGTCGCGGTGCTTGCCCGCCACGTACTTCTGGCTGGCGGGGTCCTCACCGACCAGGACGGTGCCGAGACCGGGGTGGACCCCCCTCTCCTTGAGGGCCGCCACGCGGACGGCCAGATCGGACTTGATCGCTGCGGCGGTGGCCTTGCCATCGAGAATCTGGGCGGTCATGTTTCCCATTCTTCCAGGGCGACTCATGATCGCCCAAGTTGCACTTGCACAACACATCCAGCTTCCGGCTGGACAAACTTATGTCTTGTTTAGAACGATGATCTGCGCAGTACCGCGGGCAGTGCCGGGGGGCGAACCGCTCACACATCAACTTTCCTCCGCTCGGGCCGCGTCGTCCCCGCACGGAACAACGGAGGAATCCCGTCATGAGCTTCGGCGACCCGAACAACCCGTACGGCCAGGCGCCCCCGCCCCCGCCCCCGCAGGCGCCCCCCGGCTACGGCTACCCGGCCGCGCCCCAGGGCGTACCGCAGCAGCAGGCGTACGGCTACCCGCAGCAGCCCGGCTACCCGGCCTACCCCGGCGGCATGGTGATGCCTCCGCAGATGCCGGGCCTGATGCAGACCGCCCGCGTCTTCCTGTTCATCGTGGGCGCCGTCCAGGTGCTGATCGGCATCCTGTTCCTCTTCATCGGCGCCGCGGCCAACGACGTGTCGAACGACGCGGACGACACCTTCGGCGACACCCCGTTCGGTGACATCGGCCACGCCGCCGCCGGGATCATGGTCGTCATCGCACTGCTCTTCCTCGGCCTCTCCGCGCTGTCGATCACGCTCGGCGTACGGCTGTCCAGGGGCCGCCAGGGTGTCCGCATCACGACGATGGTCTACGGCATCCTGGGCGCCGTCGTCGGTGTGCTCGCCCTGATCGGCTCCGCCAACAACAACTCCTCGGGCGGCCTGATCTGGGCGTTCCTGTGGATCGCCTTCGGCGGCATCATGGCGGCGGCCATGATGACCCGCGACGGCAGCGCCTGGTTCAACCGCCCGCGCTACTGAGCCACTTCCGCGTCACCGCGCGAAAGGCCGCACCCCGCACCGGGGTGCGGCCTTTCGCATACGCGATCAGTGGAAGAAGTGGCGCGTGCCGGTGAAGTACATCGTCACGCCCGCCTTCTTCGCGGCCTCGATCACCAGCTCGTCGCGGACCGAGCCGCCCGGCTGCACGACCGCCTTCACGCCCGCGGCGGTCAGGATCTCCAGACCGTCGGGGAACGGGAAGAACGCGTCCGAGGCGGCGTACGAGCCCCGCGCACGCTCCTCGCCGGCCCGCTCCACGGCGAGCTTGGCCGAGTCGACCCGGTTGACCTGGCCCATGCCGACGCCGACCGAGGCGCCGTCCTTGGCGAGCAGGATGGCGTTGGACTTGACGGCCCGGCACGCCTTCCACGCGAAGGCCAGCTCCTTGAGCTCGGCCGCGGAGAGCGCCTCACCGGTGGCCAGCGTCCAGTGCGCCGGGTCGTCGCCCTCGGCCTGGAACACGTCGGTCTGCTGGAGCACGGCGCCGCCCGAGACCGGCTTGAGGTCGCCGGGCTGGTGCGGGGTGCCGTCGACCTTGAGGACGCGGATGTTCTTCTTGCGCGCCAGGACCTCGACCGCGCCGTCCTCGTACGCCGGGGCCGCGATGACCTCGGTGAAGATCTCCGCGACCTGCTCGGCCATGGCCACCGTCACCGGCCGGTTGACCGCGATGACCCCGCCGAAGGCGGACAGCGGGTCGCACTCGTGGGCCTTGCGGTGGGCGGTGGCGAGGTCGGCGTCGACGGCGATGCCGCACGGGTTGGCGTGCTTGATGATCGCGACGCAGGGCTCGTCGTGGTCGTAGGCGGCCCGGCGGGCGGCCTCGGTGTCCACGTAGTTGTTGAAGGACATCTCCTTGCCGTGCAGCTGCTCGGCGTTGGCGATGCCGCCGGGCCGGCCGTCCGTGTAGAGCGCGGCGGCCTGGTGCGGGTTCTCGCCGTAGCGCAGGGTGGACTTGCGCTCCCAGGTGCCGCCGAGGAAGCCGGGCAGTGCGGCGCCGTCCTCCGGCGCGTACACATTGGTCATCCAGGAGGCCACGGCCACGTCGTACGCGGCGGTGTGCTGGAACGCCTCGGCGGCCAGGTGCTTACGGGCTTCCAGGTCGAAGCCGCCGCTCCCGACGGCCGCGAGCACGTCCGCGTACCGCTCGGGGCTGGTGACGACGGCCACCGACGGGTGGTTCTTTGCGGCGGCCCGGACCATCGAGGGCCCGCCGATGTCGATCTGCTCGACGCACTCGTCGGCGGAGGCGCCCGAGGCGACGGTCTCCTTGAACGGGTACAGGTTGACCACGACGAGCTGGAACGGCTCGACGCCGAGCTCCGCCAGCTGCTCGCGGTGCGAGTCCAGGCGCAGATCGGCGAGGATCCCGGCGTGCACACGCGGGTGCAGCGTCTTGACCCGCCCGTCCAGGCACTCGGGGAAGCCGGTCAGCTCCTCCACCTTGGTGACGGGCACCCCGGCGGCCGCGATGCGCCCGGCCGTCGACCCGGTGGAAACGAGCTCCACCCCGGCCGCGTGCAGCCCACGCGCCAGCTCCTCCAAACCAGTCTTGTCATAGACGCTGACCAGCGCGCGACGGATCTCCCGCTTGCTACTCACGGCAACAGAACCTTTCGTCCCTCAATGCGATATCCGTCGCGGGCCAGCCGCCCCACGACGTCGACGAGCAGCCTTCGCTCGACTTCCTTGATGCGCTCATGGAGCGCGTCCTCCGTGTCGTCCGCCCTGACCTCGACCACGCCCTGGGCGATGATCGGGCCGCTGTCGACGCCGTCGTCGACGAAGTGGACGGTGCATCCGGTGACCTTGGCGCCGTACGCGAGGGCGTCACGGACGCCGTGGGCGCCGGGAAAACTGGGCAGCAGGGCGGGGTGCGTATTGACGACCTTCCCGCCGAACCGGGCGAGGAAGTGCTTCCCCACGATCTTCATGAAACCCGCGGACACGACGAGGTCCGGCGCGTACGCGGCGGTGGCCTCGGCGAGCGCGAGGTCCCAGGCGTCACGGGTGGGGTGATCCTTCACCCGGCAGACAAAGGTGGGCAGACCAGCCTTTTCGGCCCGCTCCAGCCCGGCGATCGCGTCCCGGTCGGCCCCCACGGCCACGATCCGCGCGCCATACCCGTCCGGGTCGGCGGCGATGGCGTCGAGCAGGGCTTGGAGGTTCGTACCGGATCCGGAGACCAGCACGACGAGGCGTGCCGGAGCGGCGGCGGGGGGCGGGGAGGCCACGGCTGGGCCCTTTCTCGCGTACGGGGTGAGGCGTGGTGGGTCTGTGCCGGTGCGTGCGGTGCGCCCCGCCGTGCGGGGCCCGGCGCCTGGTCGGAGACCGCCCGCGACGCGCCTTTGTATGGTCGTACGAACGAGTCGCCCCCCTCGATACGGGGAACCCTACGAATGCGCCGACCGTCAGCAACGATACCGGCACACCGAACCGCCCCCACGGGACGGGGGCAGGCCCGGCAGGTAGCGTCTGGGGAGGCGCGGTCCGAGGACGGCGCCACGACGACGACATGAGCACGGATATGAGCACGGATTCGAGCACGCCGAGCGTCTGGCCGGACCCCCGCGCGGGAACCCGCCAGGAGCCCGCTTGACACTCGACCTCGATGCTCGACGAATGCGACCCCCTTGGCCAGGGGTCCGAGGGGAAGACGTTCACCAGATGCCGGACCGACGCGACCAGCCGTTCGCAGAACGCCAGTCCCCCGCGACGACGGATTCGACGGACCCGACGAACCCGACGGGCTCGACTCCGTCGCGGCGGGAGGAAGCCACGGGCGCGCGGGAAGACGGGGCCCGGGGCGAGGGTTCCGGTGCCGGGGCCGGGGCCGGGGCCGACGGATCCGGCACCGGGGGTGCGACCGGGACGCCGAGTGGCGGGGCCGGTCCTGGGGCCGGTCCTGGGGCCGATGAAGGCTCGGACCGGGCGCCCTCCGACGACAACCCCTTCGCGCCGCCGCCGGAGGGTCGCCCGGACCAGCCGTGGCGCCCGCGCCGCCCGGCCGACGGCTCGTCCCCCTGGGGCAGCCAGTGGAGCGACCGCCAGCCCGGCGCCGGCCAGGGCGGTTTCGGCAACCGCCCGGAGGACCCGGAGCGCGGCTCCGGCTCCGGCCCCGAGCCCGGCCAGAACCCGCCGCCGGGCCCCGCCCTGCGCTGGGACCCCACGGACCCGGCCCAGCGCCGGGCGCGCTACGCGCTGCTCTCGGGCATGTGGGCGTTCTTCTTCGCCCTGTTCGACATGACGGAGATCGCGCTGCTGCTCGGCTCCCTGGCGCTGTACTGGGCGATCAGCTCCCTCCGCGCCAAGCCGAAGCCCCCGGAGACCACCCCGGCACACCCCGCGTCGGCCCCGCCGCCGCCCCCCGCCAAGCCCCAGACGACGGCGGCGGTCACGGGTCTGGTGACGGCGATCCTGTCCCTGTCGATCGTGGCGGCGACGTTCACGATGCAGATCGTGTACCGCGACTACTACACGTGCGTGGACGACGCCCTGACGAAGACGGGCTCCCTGGCATGCAACGACTTGCTGCCGAAGCCGCTGGAGCCGTTGTTCGGGGTTAAGGAGTAGGAGTCGGGGCTTGACGGGGTGGCTCGCCGCGAGGCGGGCACCGCGACCGACGGGGTGGCTCGCCGCGAGGCGGACACCGCGACCGACGGGGTGGCTCGCCGCGAAGCGGACACCGCGACCGACGGGGTGGCTCGCCGCGAAGCGGACACCGCGACCGACGGGGTGGCTCGCCGCGAAGCGGACACCGCGACCGACGGGGTGGCTCG
>NZ_JBHWUR010000101.1:0-4143 GCF_042737755.1 Streptomyces sp. NPDC059994 | reverse complement strand
GCCGCGAAGCGGACACCGCGACCGACGGGCCGCAGCCGCTGACGGCGGGCAACGGACCACCAGAGACTCGGGCCTCGCCAACACAGCGGGCCCTGCACGCCGCAGGCGGACGCCCCAACCGGCGGGGCACAGCCGCCGACGGCGGACAACGGGCCGCCAGAGACCCAGGCCTCGCCAACACCCCGGGCTCTGCCCGCCGCAGGCGGACGCCGCAACCGGCGGACCGCAGCCGCTGACGGCGGGCAACGGGCCACCAGAGACCCGAGCCTCGCCAACACCGCTGAACGGGCGGGCGGGTGGGACGGGCCCTGCCCGCCGCAGGCGGACGCCCCAACCGGCGGGGCACAGCCGCCGACGGCGGACAACGGGCCGCCAGAGACCCAGGCCTCGCCAACACAGCGGGCCCTGCACGCCGCAGGCGGACGCCGCAACCGGCGGACCGCAGCCGCTGACGGCGGGCAACGGGCCACGAGAGACCCGAGCCTCGCCAACACCGCTGAACGGGCGGGCGGGTGGGACGGGCCCTGCACGCCGCAGGCGGACGCCGCAACCTGCGGGGCACAGCCGCCGACGGCGGACAACGGGCCGCCAGAGACCCAGGCCTCGCCAACACCCCGGGCTCTGCCCGCCGCAGGCGGACGCCCCAACCGGCGGACCGCAGCCGCTGACGGCGGGCAACCGGCCACCAGAGACCCGAGCCTCGCCAACACCGCTGAACGGGCGGGCGGGTGGGACGGGCCCTGCCCGCCGCAGGCGGGCGCCGCGACCGACGGGGCACAGTCGCCGACGGCGGGCAACCCACACCAGAGGCCCGGGCCGCCCCAACGCCGCCGAACGGGCGGGCGGGTGGGGCATCGCGGCTAGTGGGGGGCCGGGGGCTCGCCCTCGGCTTCGGGGAGGGGCGAGCCCTCCGGCCCGGGTTCACCCTGGTCCCCCGGCACAGCAGCCTCCCGCTCCTCCGGTTCCGGCTCGGCCCGATCCCCAGCCCCGGGCAGCCCGTCCGAATCCACCGGTACGGCCGACCCCGGCTCGCCCGGCTCCGGCACCACCACCACCGGCGCCCCCGCCGGCCGCTCCGGCACCTCACCCCCCGCCGGGGCGTCCGGCATCAGCCCCCCGGACGCCTCCCGCAACGCCGCCCGCCGCACCTCCCGCACCCCGCTGTCGTGCCACGCCCCGACCGGCAGGACGTCGTACGGTTCCCGGTCCCCCGACTCCGCCACCTCGCCCTTCCGACGCCGCCAGGCAACGCGCGACCACCATCGCCGAACCCCGGCCGCCTCGGCCACAGTCTCCGGGACCACACCCGAAACCGGCGGCACGGCCGCCACCGGCACCACACCCGAAACCGGCGGCTCCGCCGCCTTCCGCCCCCACCACCACCGCAACCCCAGCGCCCCCGGCACCCCCACCCCCGCCGTCCACAGCAGCGCCGCCCCGCCCGTGCGCCACCACACCGGGCCCAGCGCCGCCAGGCGCTCCGAGCCCAGGGGGCCGACCGAGAGCGCGGTCAGGAGCGCGAGCGCCGCCCCGCACGCCGCCGCCCCGCACAGCGCGGCAAGCGCCGTCTCCCCGCGCCCCCACGCCTCCTCCCCCTCCCCCGCCTCCTCGCCCGTCGCCCGCCGCACCGTCCACCATCCGACCGCCAGCCCGGCCAGCACCGGCAGCACCGCCACCGACCAGGTCAGCCAGTTCCCGCGCGGCTCGGCCGGCAGCGCGCTCAGCAGCGGGAAGTGCGGCACGGCCGGCGTTCCCGCCACCCCGAGCGGCGTCGCCACCGCGCCGGTGCCGAGCAGGAGCCCCGGCCCCAGCCCGTACGCCGCCCCCCACACCACCGCGTTCGGCACCAGCGCCAGCGCCAGCAGCAGCACCGCGAGCCGCCCGGGCCAGTCCTCCGCCAGCCGCAGGAACGCGTCCTGGGCCGCGCCGGCGTGCCACACCAGCCCCGCCCCGGCGAGCAGCGCCCCGCCCGCCAGCAGCACCGCCACCCCGGCTGACCCGGCTCGTACAGCCGTATTCGTACGACGATGGACCAGCACCCGGCGTACCGGCCCGGGCACCCACCCAGGAAGCGGAACGCGTGGGCGGCCGTGCGCGGTCCAGAGCCCGGCGCCGACCGCGCCCGAGGTCACCAGGGTCAGGTGCAGCGCGGCGCTGAGGGGTGCGGCGGGCAGCGGACCGTCGGACGCGTAGAGCACCGCCGCCGCGCCCACCAGAAGGTATCCGCAGGTCACAGCCGTGAAGGCAGTCCATACGGGTGACAGCGCCGTACGCTCGCCGCCCTCCTCGGCCCCCCCGTCGTCGCCATACCCCGGTTCCGGCTCCCTCTCGTACGACAGCGCGTCCCGCGCCGCCCGGTGTGCCAGCCACACCGGCAGCCCGACGAGCAGCAGCGGCACGATCCCCACCGGGGCGGGCACCCCGCTGAGCGTGTCGGGTCTGACCAGCTGCGTTCCATGGGCGAGCAGCCACAGCGCGGCCACCGCGCGCAGTACGCCGCTGGGGCCGCTGTCGGGGTAGGGCGAGCTGATCCACACCACTGTCACCAGCACGGCGAGCGCGCCGAGTCCCAGCCCCGCCGCCATCACCCCGCGCAGCACGCAGGTGGCCAGCACGGGCGGGCGGCCCTGGGCCGCAGGCAACCTCAGGCCGCGATCGGTCACTTGTGTCACGCCGCCATGCTGCCAACGACACGCGCTTTCTCCGCGTAACAGGAAAATGCCCGCCGTGTCGCTCAATATACGTTTATGTTCTTTTCCGCTCGGGGTAAGGCTGCGTGCGGTACGGCCGTCTCGGCCTTCGCGGGGAGTCCTGGGAGCCCTTCATGACAGAGCGCACGTCCGACACCGGTGCCGCCATGTCGCCGCCGCCCCTGCCGACCCCGGAGGAACGGCCGGTCACGGGCTCCGGCGGCGCCCCACCGGAGGCCGATACGGACACCGGCGCCGATACGGATGCGGGTGGCGGGCCCGGCACCCCCACCACCCGGGTGAAACCCAGCGCGCCCGCCAAGCCCCTGAGCACCCGCCGCCCCCGCTCCGCCGCGAAACGCGCCGCCAAGCGCCCGGCGACGGCCCCGGTCCGCCACGACGCGGCCCACACCCACGGCCCCGCCCCGGTGCCGGTCCCCTCACTCGCCGGTGCGCCCCCGCTCCCCGCCGAGGCGGACGACGCGGATGATGCGAACGATCCCGATCAAACACCCCGGGTCCCGGCCGCACCGGACCCCGCCCCCGAGCCTCCCGCCCGCCCCCTCTTCGACACCCCCGGCGACGCCTTCGACGCGCTCTACGCCGCCCACTCCACCGCCCTCGCCCAGCAGACGTACCTGCTCACCGGGCGGCGGCGGCTGGCGAAGGAGGCCGTCAAGCGCGCCTTCCACCTCGCCTGGCAGCGGTGGCCCGAGGTCGCGACCGACGCCGACCCGGCGGGCTGGGTACGGGCCGCGGCGCACGAGTACGCCCTCTCCCCCTGGCACCGGTTCCGCCGCGCGCACAAGCACCCCGACCATGCCCCGGCCGACCCCGAGCTCCGTAAGCTGCTGCGCGCGCTGCTCGACCTGCCGCCCCGGCACCGCCGTACGCTCCTGCTCTACGACGGCCTGGGCCTCGATCTGCCGGAGACCGCCGCCGAGACCGAGGCCAGCACCCCGGCCGCCGCGAACCGGCTGCTGAACGCCCGCGAGGCCGTCGCCGTCCACGTACCGGAGCTCGCCGCGGCCGCCACCTCGGAGGCGCTGTCCGCGCTGCTGCGGCGGCGCATCGGCGAACTCGCCCTCGCCGAGCCCCCGGCCGTGACCCGGCTGCCCCGTCCCCGGCGCGTGCGTACCGGTGGCGAGCGCCGCATCCGGGCCTGGACGCGTGCCGCCGTCACCCTGACCGCCGTCATCGTCGGCGCGACGGCCTTCACGCTCTCCAACGCGCCCACCCGCTACATCCCGCCGGTCTCCCCGGGCCAGCGCATCGGCGGCGTCCCGATCAACAGCGGCCCGCAGCGGCACGTCGACGAGGACGTGGAGCTCCACCGGAAGCTGCTCGAAGAGCCCGCACACGGGCCGGAACGGCTGGTCCCGGAGTTCCGCTGACACCCGCCGGGCCCGCTGGGCCTGGAAACGCGCGTGGGCCCGCACCCCTTGTCCTGGGG
>NZ_JBHWUR010000100.1:0-28835 GCF_042737755.1 Streptomyces sp. NPDC059994 | reverse complement strand
AGGGGCGCGGGGAACTGCGCGACCAGCCCCCACCCAGCCCGCAGACGCACAAGGGGCTCGGGGCAAAGCCCCAGGGGGCGGGGGCGGCACGAGGGCCGGTGCCCCCGTCCGGGGTACCGGCCTTCGCCACCCACACCCGACCCCTCAAGCCACCAGCTCCGCCTGCACCGCAGGCACCGCAGGCACCCGCTTCGGGTCCCGCATCACCAGCGCCGCCAGAACCGCCGCCGCCAGAACACCGACCGCGCTGACCGCGAAAGTCGTCGACATCGACGTGGTGAAGGCCTCGTGGGCCGTCCGTACCAGGGACGGGTCGCCGCCCGCCGTCGACAGCGCGCCCGCGATCGAGTGCCGAGCGGACTCCGGCGCATCCGCCGGCATCTCCGCCGCGAACCCGCTCGACAGCATCGAGCCGAGGATCGCGATGCCCAGCGCCGTACCGGCCTGCTGGATCGTGTCGTTGAGGGCCGACCCCACACCCGCCTTGTCCGCCGGGATCGTGCCCATCAGGGCACCTACCGCCGCCGGCATCGCCAGGCCCGCGCCGAGGCCGAGCAGGCCGAGGGCGATCGCCGGGACGGTGAAGCCCGAGGACGCGGTGACGTTGGTCAGCAGCGCGAAGGACGAGGCCATCGTCAGCATCCCGGCCACGATCAGCCGGCGGTTGCCGATCCTCGCGGCGAGCGACGCGCCCGCCGTGTTGCCGGCCAGCGCCGTGACCGCCAGCGGCACGAACGCCAGGCCCGCCTTGACCGGCGAGTAGCCGAGGACGAACTGGAGGTACTGGGTGAGGACGAGCAGCAACCCGCCCGTACCGATCTGGACGAGCGCCAGCGACACCGAACCGCCGCTGAAGTTGCGGTGCTTGAACAGGGCCAGCGGCACCATCGGCGCGGAGGTGACGTTCTCCCAGACCACGAACCCGGTGAGGGCGACGACCGCGACCGCCAGGGTGACCAGCGAGCGACCGCCGAACGCGCCGTGCTGCGGGATCTCGATGATCCACCAGATCAGCGCGGTCATCCCGGCCGCCGACAGCACCGCGCCCAGCGGGTCCGGCTTCTGCCACGGCGCCTTCGACTCGGGCATCAGGACCAGGGCCGCCAGGATGGCCAGCGCCACGACCGGGATGTTGATGAAGAAGATCGAGTGCCAGGAGAAGTGGTCGATCAGTACGCCGCCGAGCACCGGACTTCCGACCAGGCCGAGCATCGACACCGAACCCCACGCCGCCATCGCCTTGCCGCGCTCCTCCTCGTCGAAGACGGTGATGAGGATCGACAGCGTGGAGGGCATGATCAGCGCCCCGCCGACGCCCATCGCGACCCGTACGGCGATGACTTCGCCCGGGTCGGTGCAGAACACCGCCGCCAGCGACGCCGCCCCGAAGAGCAGCAGGCCGGTGATCATCACCTTCCGGCGGCCGAACCGGTCGCCGAGGCTGCCGGAGGTGAGGAGCAGGCCCGCGAACACCAGGATGTAGGAGTCGAGGATCCACTGGGTGTCCTGGGCGCTCGCGCCGAGGTCCGCCGTCATCGACGGCACCGCCACGGTCAGCGCCATGCTGTCGATCACCAGCACCAGCGAGCTGAGGCACAGCACGATCAGGATCCACCAGCGGCGTGGGTTGCGGGTCTCCATGGGGTTCTTCCTCTCGGCTGCGCACATCGTTCCGTCGATGCGCACACTGTACGCAGCTCCGCACAGCGTGCGCAACCGCCAATCCCTGTACGCTAAATGCGAACGTCGTACGCACGCACGCACGCACGCACCGCGAAGCGAAGGAGTGTCATGGCCGCCAAGAGCGCGAACCCGATCCCGTCCGTCTGGGCCCGTCGGCAGCGCGAGCCCGACCAGCCCGCGCTCAGCCGGGCCGCGATCGTCCGCGAGGCGGTCGTGATGCTGGACGCCGACGGCATCGAGGCGCTCAGCATGCGCAAGCTCGGCGCCCGGCTGAACGCGGGCGCGACCTCCCTCTACCGGCACGTCGCCACCAAGGACGAGCTGATGGAGCTCGCGGTGGACGAGGTGTTCGCAGAGATCCCCGTGCCCCCCGCCGACAGCCCCGACTGGCGGGCCGCCACCACCGAGGCCGCCCAGTCCTTCCGCGCGACGGCCCTGCGCCACCGCTGGCTGCCCTCGGTCCTCGGCCAGGCGGGCCTCGCCTATCTGGGCCCCAACCTGATGTCGTTCTCCGAGCGGCTCGCCGCCCTCTTCGTGGGCGCCGGGTTCCCCGAGCCGGAGCGCGCGATCGAGACCGTCCTGTCGTACGTGATCGGGATGAGCACCACGGAGGCGGCGTGGCTCACCACGGTCGCCCGCTCCGGCGAGTCCGAGGCGGACTTCATCGCCCGCCTCATGCCCGCGGCCCAACAGGCGGCGGCCGACCACGAGCACCTGGCCGAGGCGTACGCGACCGTGGAGGTCCAGGACCCGGCCGTGCTGCGCGACGGCAAGTTCGCGTACGGGCTTGAGGTGGTGCTGGACGGCCTGGCGCTGCGGCGCCCCAGCGCCGGTTAGACCTCCACTTCGAGGGCGGCGAGGCCCCGGATCACGTACCCCGGCTTCCACCGCGGCTCGGCGAGCAGCCGCATGCGCGGGGCCTCGCGCAGCAACAGGCCGAACGAGGCGGCCAGTTCGAGGCGGGCGAGAGGGGCGCCGAGGCAGTAGTGGATGCCCGCGCCGAAGCTGACGTGCCGGTTCGCGGCGACGGGACGGCGTACGTCGAAGGTGTCCGGGTCCGCGAACACGGCCGGGTCCCGGTTGGCGGACCCTAAGAGCAGCGCGACCTCCGACCCACGGGGGATTTTCGTCCCCCCGACCTCGATGTCGTCGAGCACCCACCGCTCGAAGAGCTGCAACGGGGTGTCGTAGCGCAGCAGTTCCTCGATGGCACCGGGCAGCAGACCGGGCTCGGCGCGAAGCAGGGCCAGCTGCTCGGGGTGGCGGAAGAGCGTCCACCACCCGTTGGCCGTGGTGTTGACGGTGGCCTCGTGGCCCGCGTTGAGGAGCAGGACACAGGTGGAGATCATCTCCTGCTCGGTGAGGCGGGTGCCGTCGCCGTCGTGGACGGCGATGAGGGCGGAGATGAGGTCGGGGGCGGGGGTGCGGCGCCGCTCGCGGATCAACTCCCGTAGGTAGGAGGTGAACTCCATGGACGCCCGGACCGCGCGGGTGGCGGTGTCCTCGGTGGGGTTCAGCTCGTACATCCCGCAGATGTCGGCCGACCAGGGCCGCAGCAGATGCCGGTCGGCTTCGGGGATGCCGAGCATCTCCGCGATCACGGCGACGGGGAGGGGTTCAGCGACCTCGGCGAGGAGGTCCCCGCCGCCGGCCGCGACGAAGTCGCCCACGAGGCGGTGGGCGATCCGCTCGATGGCCGGGCCCAGCTCTTCGACGCGCCTCGGGGTGAACGCCTTGGCCACAAGCCGCCGGATCCGGGTGTGGTTGGGGCCCTCCAGATCGAGAATCCCCTGGTCATTGAGGGTGTAGAACGGCTCGTGCGCGGGGGGTGGGGGTGTGCGGCCGAACTCCTCGTGGGTGAAGCGGTGCAGGTAGGTGCGGCCGAGGCGGCGGTCGCGGAGGAGGGCGGAGACGTCGGCGTGGTGGGGCACCAGCCACTGGTCGGTGCGGGGGTGGTGGTGGGTGCGGCCGGTGCGGCGGAGTTCTGCGTAGGCGGGGTAGGGGTTGGCGATGAAGGGGGTGGAGGTGGGCTGGAAGGGGGTGGAGGTGTCCATGGGGTTTCTTTCCCCACCCCGCCCGTTCCCTTAAGCCCTGGGCGGGCGGCCGGGTGGGGGTTGAGGCTTGCTTGCCGGGGGCTAGGACGGGGTTATCAGGCGGGACTCGTACGCGTACACCGCCGCCTGCGTGCGGTCCCGCAGGCCCAGTTTCACCAGCACCCGGCTCACATGCGTCTTGATCGTCGACTCCGCCACCACCAACCGGTCCGCGATCTCCGCGTTGGAGAGGCCCTGGGCTATCAGGATCAGGACCTCCGTTTCGCGGTCGGTCAGCTCCTCGACCTCGACCGCTCCCGGCACCCCCCGCCGCACCGGCGTCGAACGGGCGAACTCCGTGATCAGGCGGCGCGTCACCGACGGGGCGAGGAGCGCGTCGCCGGAGGCCACCACCCGTACGCCCTCCGCGAGTTGACGCGCGGACGCGTCCTTCAGGAGGAACCCCGACGCCCCGGCCCGCAGCGCCTGGTACACGTACTCGTCCAGGTCGAAGGTGGTCAGCACCAGCACCCTCGCCTCCGTGTCCGCCGCCACGATCTCCCGCGTCGCCTCGATGCCGTTCATCTCGGGCATCCGGATGTCCATCAGGACCACGTCGGGGCGGAGTTCGCGGACCTTGGCGACCGCCTCCCGGCCGTCGACCGCCTCACCGATCACCTCGATGTCGCGCTGGGCGTTGAGCAGGACGGAGAAGCCCTCGCGGACCATCATCTGGTCGTCAACGATCAGGACGCGGATGTCCGTACTCGCATTCGTACTCATGCCTTCGGTCCCTCCTCGGTCACCGGGATGAAGACCGTCACCTCGTAACCGCCGCCGTCCTCCACCTCACCCGCCGTCATCTCGCCGCCCAGCATCGCCACCCGCTCCCGCATCCCCGTGATCCCGTGGCCGCTGCCGGGCGACGCCGCGACGGTGCCCGTCGGCGGGCCGTTGACCACGCGCAGCCCCACCCCGCCCAGCACATAGCCGACCTCCACCCGCGCGGCCGCGCCCGGCGCGTGGCGCAGGGCGTTGCTGAGGGCCTCCTGGATGATGCGGTACGCCGACAGCTCGACGCCCTGCGGGAGTTCGCGCACCGCGCCCGTGACCACCTTGGTCACGTCGAGCCCCGCGTCGCGTACGTTCGCCAGCAGCCGGTCGAGGTCGGCGAGGGTGGGCTGGGGGGCGTCCGGCGCCTCGTAGTCCTCCGCGCGTACGACACCGAGCACGCGGCGCAGTTCCGTCAGCGCGGCCACCGCGTTCTCGCGGATCGTCGCGAACGCCTGCGTCAGCTCCGGCGGCGGGTTCTCCACGCGGTACGGGGCCGCCTCGGCCTGGATGGCGACCACCGACATGTGGTGCGCGACCACGTCGTGCAGCTCGCGCGCGATGGTGGTGCGCTCTTCGAGCACGGTCCGCTTGTCGCGTTCGACGGCGGTGACCGACTGCTGGACGGTGATCTTCCGCTCCGCGTCCCGGCGGATGTTCACGACGGCGGCGATCAGGAGCAGGATCGCGGACGCGACGGCCATCGGCCCGTCGTCCGTACCGCCTTCGCCGCGGCCGGGGAACTGCATCACCGTGCCGAGCGCCAGCGTGAGGACCCACATCCACACGGCGGTCCTGGGCCGGGTGCGCAGCGCCACCACCACCATCACGGCGAGCTGCGCGAGGAACGCGCCCGCCGGCCACGGCCAGCCGGAGAAGCCGAGGCCACCCGGGCTGAGCACGCCAAGGAACACCGTGCTCGCGCACATCAGCCACCAGGCGCCGACCGGCCGTATCAGGGTCATCGCGACGGGCACCCCGACGATCAGGCCCATCGCCGCCCACACGAGCACGTTCGGGCCCCCGCCCGGACTCCCGTCCGTGTACATGATCATCGCGGCGCAGAACGCGACGAAGAGCACGGCCGCGTGCGGGCTCCAGGCGGCGTACCCGCGCAGCCGGCCGGGCAGATGGCGGGTGAGCGGTCCGTCCGTACGGATCGGTGGCAGCGGCCGGTAGGCGAAGGCGTCCCGGAACAGGTCCCGGCGGAGCCCGCCGAACGCGTCCATGGCGAGCAGGAACTCGGGGCTGCGCCCGCCGTTGCCCGGCGTGCCCCCCGGCGGCGTGGGGCTGATGGTCTCGGTCACGTGCCCACGGTAGGCGGGAGCGGGTGGCCAGGGCGTCCCCTGCTATACGGATCCGGCGGGGTCCGCCTCAGGTACTACGGCGGCGGTCCCTAGTACGCCAGCTGGGCGATCTCCTCGGCGACGACCGCGCAGGCGTCGGCGGCGGGGTCGATGAGGGGGAAGTGGCCGACGCCGTCGAGAAGGGTGAACCCGACGGTCTCGCCCGCGTTGGCGGCCGCGTCTACGTACGCCTCGGCCACGGCCTGCGGCACGACGATGTCGTCCCGGCCCTGGACGAGGGTGGTGGCGACGCCGGTGGGGAGGAGGGCGGCGGGGTCGGAGGAGGGGGAACGGGCACTCAACTGCCCCTGTCCGCCCAGGAGTTGGATGACCGCCCCTTCGCAGACGTCCAGCGCCACCGCCGTGGTGAAGTCGGCGATGGGGGCGAGGGCGACGACGCCGCGGAGGAAGGCGGCGGCGGGGGTGTGCCAGGGGGAGTCGGGCGGCAGTACGTGGCGGGCCGCGGCCCACAGGGCGAGGTGGCCGCCGGCGGAGTGCCCGGTGAGGACGGTACGGCGGAGGTCGGCGGCGGGCAGGTGCGTGCGGGTGAGGGCGGGGAGGGCGTCGAGGGCGGCGGCCACGTCGTCGAACGTGTCCGGCCAGCGTCCGGCGACGGGGCCGCCGCCGCCACCGCCGCCGCTACCTCCGCTACCTCCGCCACCGCCGCCACTGCCGCCACTGCCGCCGCCTTGCCGTGGCAGCAGGCCGCCCCGCCGGTACTCGACGTTGGCGACGGCGAATCCGCGGCGGGCGAGGAAGTCCACGAACGGGGTGAGATGCGCCCGGTCGTACCGCTCGCGCCAGGCGCCGCCGTGGAGGGCGACGACGAGCGGGGCGCCGTTGCCCTCCCCCCTGGGCGCGTAGAAGTCGACGACCTGGTCGGGGTGGGGGCCGTACGGGGCGGTGCTGTCGGGGGCGACGGGCAGATGCGAGAACGCCGAGGCGGCCTCGGCGGCGTCCCTGGCGGCGGGGTCGTGCATGGGTCACCTCTCAGTGGGTCGCTGGCGGACGCTACCAGCGAAGTTGCGGTGCGCTGGGGGGACGCGGTGGGGGGCGCGGTGGGAGTGGACGCGGTGGGGGACGCGGTGGGAGTGGACGCGGTGGGGGACGTGGTGGGAGTGGACGCGGTGGGGGCTGCGGTTGGCCCCGGCCGGGGGTCCCCCACCCCACCCCTTCCCGAAACCCTCCGGGGGTGGGTGGGGGTGGAGGTGGCTCTCCCGGGGGCCGCGCCCCCGGCCCCCCGAGGCGGGGGCTCCGCTCCCTGCACCCCTTGCGGGGCCTGCACCCTTGCGGAGCCTGCACCCTTGCAGGGCCTGCACCCTTGCGGGGCCTGCACCCTTGCGGGGCCTGCACCCTTGCGGGGCCTCCACCCTTGCGGGGCCTCCACCCTTGCGGGGCCTGCACCCTTGCGGGGCCTCCACCCTTGCGGGGCCTCCACCCTTGCGGGGCCTCCACCCTTGCGGGGCCTCCACCCTTGCGGGGCCTGCGGCCCCTGCACCCCGCCTACAGGGCCTCTGCCCCGGTACCCCCGCTCGGGGCTTCGCCCCGGGCCCCGTTCGTCCGCGGGTCGTCTGTGGCCGGTCCCGCCCACGCGGCGGAGCCGCACATGTCACAGCCCCGCGCCCCTGAAGGGCGGGAGCTTCGCTCCCTGCCCCCCCGCTCCGCAAACGCCGGAGGAGCCGAAATGTTCCCCGCGCCCCTTTCTGCCTGCCTTCAGGGGCGCGGGGAACTGCGCGACCAGCCACGACCGACCGCAGACAAACACCGGGTCACAAAGGGGCGCGGGGCTGTGACATTGTGCGGCTCCGCCGCGGGGGCGCGACCGGCCCCCACCGAACCCGCAGACGAACGGGGTCCGGGGGCGGAGCCCCGGCAAGCAGGCCTCACCCCCGCCCAGCCGCCCGGCTGAGGGCTTCAGGGAACGGGCGGGGTGGGGGGGCTAACCCAGCGCCGTCGACAGCGCCCGCGCCGCCCTCTCCGCATCCCCGAAGCTCACGTACAGCGGCGTGAACCCGAAACGAAGGACATCGGGGCGCCGGTAGTCGCCCACGACCCCCGCCGCGATGAGCGCCCGCATCACCGATCCCGCATCCTCGCACCGCAGCGCAACCTGACTCCCCCGCGAGACGTGCGCGGCCGGCGTCACCGACTCGACAAGACCCGGCGCCACGTACGCCGACACGCACTCCAGGAAGAAGTCCGTCAGCGCCAGCGACTTCGCCCGGACGGAGTCGATCGTGACGCCCGTCCAGACGTCGAGGGCCGACTCCAGGGCCAGCATGGACAGGATGTCCGGCGTGCCCACCCGGCCCCGCACCGCCCCGGCCCCCGGCACGTACTCCGTACGCATCCCGAAGGGGTCCTCGTGCGAGTTCCAGCCGGGGAGGGGGGAGTCGAAGGACGGTTGGTGGTCGCCCCGTACGTACAGGTACGCCGGCGAACCCGGGCCGCCGTTCAGGTACTTGTAGGTGCAGCCCACCGCGAAGTCCACCCCGTGCGCATCGAGGCCCACCGGCAGCGCGCCCGCGCTGTGGCACAGGTCCCAGACCGTGAGCGCCCCCGCCGCGTGCGCGGCCGCGGTGATGCCGGGCAGGTCGTGCAGCCGGCCCGTGCGGTAGTCGACGTGGTTGACCAGGATCGCCGCCGTACGCGGGCCGACGGCCGCGGCCATCTCGCCCGGGGCGACCGGGCGCAGCCGACGGCCCGTCATCCGCGCGGCGGACCCCGCCACGTACCCGTCCGTCGGGAACGTGGACTCGTCGACCAGGATCTCGTCACGGTCGGAGGGCGCCAGGCGCACCGCCGCGACCAGCGCCTTGAAGACGTTCACACTCGTGGAGTCGCCCACCACGATCCGGCCGGGCGCGGCGCCTACCAGCGGCGCTATGCGGTCGCCGATCCGCTCCGGCGCCGTCCACCAGCCGCTCTCGTCCCATGAGCGGATGCGCAGCTCACCCCACTCGTGGGCGATGACCTCCTGCATGCGCGCCGCGACGTGGCGCGGCAGCGCGCCCAGCGAGTTGCCGTCGAGGTAGACGGTGGCGTCGTCGAGTGCGAACAGCTCGCGGTGCTTGGCGAGTTCGTCTGCGGCGTCCAGCGCCGCGGCCTTGCCGGCCAGCGCCTCAGACATGGCTGCGCGCCGTCCACAGCTCGGGGAACACGTTCTTCGCGGCGCGCTTCTCCAGCCAGGCCACGCCCGCCGAACCGCCCGTGCCGGTCTTCGCACCCATCGCTCTCCTCGTCGCCACCAGATGGTCGTTGCGCCAGCGCCACACCAGCTCGCCCACATCGGTCAACGACTCGCCCAGGCGCACGAGTTCCCCGTTCTGGTCCCCGGCGTAAAGATCCGCCCAGACCGCCTCGACCTCGGGCGAGGGCTCGTACCGCTGGGAGAGGTCGCGGCCGAGGACCGCGGCCGGGACGGCGTACCCGCGGCGCGCGAGCAGCGCCAGCACCTCGTCGTACAGGCTCGGCTCCTGGAGCGCCTTCTCCAGCTCGGCGTGCACACGCGGCGAGCCGCGGTGCGGCACCAGCATGGACGCCGACTTGTCGCCGAGCAGGAACTCCATCCGGCGGTACATCGCGGACTGGAAGCCGGACCCCTCGCCGAGGGCCGCGCGGTAGGAGTTGAACTGCGCCGGGGTCAGCTGCGCGAGCGGCGTCCAGGACGCGTTGAGCGCCTCCAGCTCGCGTACGGAGCGCTTGAGCGCGTCCACGGCCACGGCCACCCGGTCCTCGCGCAACGCGCGCGTGGCGGTCTCCCACTCGTGGACGATCACCGTGAACCACAGCTCCATGACCTGGGTGGTGACCAGGAAGACCATCTCGCCGGGGTCGTCCGAGCGCAGGTGCTGGAGGTGGGTGAGGACGTCCGCCTGGACGTAGTCCTCGTACGGCGTCGTGCCCGCGAAGTCCAGATTGGGGGCGTCGGCCGGGTCGGTGGATCCGGGGGCGGCGGCTCCGGCGGTGTGGGCGGCTCCGGCGGTTTCGACCGGTTCGGACATCTTTGATGACATCGCTGTCTCCTCGACGTGTCCGGGTAGCGGTCCGCCCCTTCCTTCATCGGCATCGGAGCCCCGGTCCCCACCCGCATCATAAGCACGCCCGGCCCACGCTCGTCAGGGCACGGAAAACGCCTCTACGGCACGGACGGGCCCTCCACGAAAGTGCCGCCCTTGGTGTACGGCCACGCGTTGGACCTGCAGCCCTTCAGGCCCTTGATCTGCTGCATCATCACCGGCGCCGCCTCGCCCTCGCCCGGGCAGGCCATGTGCTGGCGGAAGCCGATCATGTGGCCGATCTCGTGGTTGATGATCAGGTGCCGGTACTCGGCGGGCGGCCCGTCGTACTGCGGCGAGCCCTGCACCCACCGCTTGAGGTTGACCACGACCCCGCCCGCGACCTCGCAGTTCAGCTCGCCGTGGGTGTCGCCGTTGACCGCGCAGAGCCGGTCCGTGGTGGCCGGGGTGGCGATCTTTATGGTCACGTCGGCGCTGTCGCCGCCGGAGACCAGCTGGAACCGGCCACGTCCGTGCGCGGCCCAGCTGCGGGGGTGGGCGAGTATCGCCTGGACCTCGGTGGCGGCCTGGCGCGGCGAGACGTCGACGCCGTCCTCGACGAGCACCTTGTAGCGGCGCAGCGGGCCACCGGTGCCGACGGGGGAACCCGAGGAGCCGGCGGGGGTGAAGGTGCCGGGGCCGGAGGCGGGGACGCCGGCGCCCTTCTTCTTCCCCGACGCGTCGTCCTTCTTGTCTTTGTCCTCGCCCTTCGGGGGCTTCGGCGGCGGAGCGGCCGGGAGGGGGGCGCGGGAGCCGAGGGGGGTCTCGGCGGCGTACCCCGGCTCGGGGACGCCGGCGTCCTTGCCGGGCCACTCGGCGAGTGCGGCGCCGCAGATGAGGGCGAGGCCGAGGAGGCCGCCTACGAGGAGGAGGGCGCGCGGGTGGCGCCGGGCCGAGCGTCTGCCACGGCTACGGGGTCGGGTGTGGCCACGGCCACGACGGTCTCCGCTGCGGGCTGCTCGCTTGCCCAAGACAGACTTCTCCCCTTGTCACGGCTGGAGTTGGGGGAGAGGTGTGGGGCCTCGTGCGCCAGCGCCGGATGCGATCCGTTCGATTCTTCGGTTGTCCTGTAATCGATGGTGCGTGCGATCGTACCGTCCGTACGGGAGTTGTCCGGACGGTACGAATCCGCGCAGGTCAGCCCAGCGTGTCGGCCGCGAGCGGCGAGGAGTCCCGCAGGAACGTGGTGCAGCGCTCGAACTCGGCCTGCTCGCCGATGGCTTGGGCGGCGCGGGCCAGCGCGTGCAGGGCGCGCAGGAAGCCGCGGTTGGGCTCGTGCTCCCACGGCACCGGGCCGTGGCCCTTCCAGCCGGCACGGCGCAGCGAGTCGAGGCCGCGGTGGTAGCCGGTGCGGGCGTACGCGTACGACTCGACCGTGCGGCCCGCGTCGAAGGCGTCGTCCGCGAGCTGGGCCCAGGCGAGGGAGGACGTGGGGTACTTGGCGGCGACGTCGGCGGGGGCGGTGCCCTGTGCGAGCAGGTCGCGCGGTTCGGGGTCGTCGGGCAGGTGCGTCGGGGCGGGGCCGCCGAGCAGGTTCTCGTGAATGGACATGCCCCCAGTCTGCCGCGTCCGCCGCCCACTGGGCCCCTGGCCCCCGTTTGTCTGCGGGTTGGGTGGGGGCTGGTCGCGCAGTTCCCCGCGCCCCTGAAGGGGCACGGCAGAATTCAGCCTCTCCGGCGTTTGAGGAGCGGGGTCCGGGGCGGCCCCCGAAGCGGGGTCCGGGGGCCGCAGGCCCGCAAGGGGGTCCGGGGCGAAGCCCCCGGGAAACGAGCCTCCACCCCCACACGGGGTGGGGTCAAACCCCCCGGTCGCGTTCCAGCGGCGGCCCCGACACCCCGCAGGACACCCGGCACTCCGGATGACACACCCCCGCCGCCGGACGGCGGACCGTCGCGTACGCCACGACCGAACCCAGCACCAGCACCCCCGCACACACCGGCATCGCCCGCCGGAACGTCGAGCCGAACTCGGCCGCCGAGCGGTAGGCCGAGGGGGACATGCCCGTGATCAGTGGCAGCGCGGCCACCGCGATCAGCCCCGCCGCCCGCGCCGCCGCGTTGTTGATGCCGCTCGCCAGCCCCGCCCGCCCCTCGTCCACCGACGCGAGGACGGTCGCGGTGAGGGGGGCGACCAGGGTGACCATGCCCAGGCCGAGGACGACGACCGCGGGGAGCACGTCACGTACGTACGACGCGCCCACCCCCACCCGCAGCATCAGCAGCATCCCGGCCGCGCACAGCAGCGGCCCCACCGTCAGCGGCACGCGCGGGCCGATGCGCTCGCCCAGTGCGCCCGAGCGGGCCGAGAGCAGGAGCATCAGGACCGTGGTCGGGAGCAGGGCCGCCCCGGCGCCGAGGGCCGAGTACCCCGCCACCACCTGGAGCTGGAGCGCCGCCAGGAAGAAGAAGCCGCCGAACGCCGCGTACACGCACACCGTCACCAGGTTCACCGCCGTGAACTGGCGCGACGCGAAGATCTCCGGCGGCAGCATGGGGTCGGGGAGGCGGCGTTCCAGGTGGACGAAGGCGGCCCCCAGCCCAAGCCCCGCCGCCGCCGCGCCGAGGACCAGCGGCGACGCTCCCTGCCCGGGCGCCTCGATCAGCGCGTACGTCACCAGTGCGAGCGCCAGCGCCCCGAGGACCGCCCCCGTCACATCGAACCGCGCCGTGTGCACGCGCGTGTCCTTGGACTCCGGTACGTGCCGCAGCGCCACGGGGACGCACAGCGCGGCGAGCGGGACGTTCAGCAGGAAGACCCAGCGCCAGCCGGGGCCGTCCACCAGCCAGCCGCCCAGGAACGGCCCGACGGCCGCCCCGACCCCGCCGAGCCCGGACCAGACGCCCACCGCCGCGGCCCGGTCGTCGGGGTGGAAGCTCGCCTGGATGAGGGCGAGCGAGCCGGGGGTGAGGAGCGCGCCGCCGATGCCCTGGAGGGCGCGCGCGATGATCAGTACGCCCGCGTCGGGCGCGACGCCGCACAGCAGCGACCCGGCGGCGAACCAGACGACGCCGAAGACGAAGACCTTGCGGCGCCCGTAGCGGTCGCCCAGCGCCCCGCCGAGCAGGATCAGCCCGGCGAGCGTGAGCATGTACGCGTTGACGGTCCACTGGAGGACGGCCATGTCGGCGTCCAGGTCCGCCCCGATGCTCGGCAGGGCCACGTTGACGACGGTCGAGTCGAGCATCGCCATCCCGGACCCGAGCACGGTCGTGAACAGCACCCACCGGCCGGCCGCCGTGCCCATCCGTACGCTCATGCGTTCCACTCTCGCCGAACGCACCGGGCCCGGCACCCCCTGGCAGGGGTACCGGGCCCGTACAGCTAAGGAGAGCGAAGGGCTACTTCAGCTTCGTGCCGGTGGAGCGCAGGTTGGCGCACGCCTCGGTGACGCGCTTGGCCATCGACGCCTCGCCGAGCTTGCCCCAGGTGCGCGGGTCGTACGTCGACTTCTTGCCGACCTCGCCGTCGACCTTCAGGACGCCGTCGTAGTTGCGGAACATGTGGTCCGCGACCGGGCGCGTGAAGGCGTACTGGGTGTCGGTGTCCAGGTTCATCTTCACGACGCCGTTCTCAAGGGCGGTCGCGATCTCCTGCTCGGTGGAGCCGGAGCCGCCGTGGAAGACGAAGTCGAACGGGGAGGCGTTGCCGTACTTCGCGGCGACGCCCTCCTGGAGGTCCTTGAGCAGCTCCGGACGCAGTACGACGTTGCCCGGCTTGTAGACGCCGTGGACGTTGCCGAAGGAGGCGGCCAGCAGGTAGCGGCCCTTCTCGCCCAGGCCCAGGGCCTCGGCGGTGCGCAGCGCGTCGTCGACGGTCGTGTACAGCTCGTCGTTGATCTCGTGGCTGACGCCGTCCTCCTCGCCGCCGGTCGGGGTGATCTCGACCTCAAGGATGATCTTGGCGGCGGCGGCCTTGGCGAGCAGCTCCTGGCCGATGGCCAGGTTGTCCGCGAGGGTCTCGGCGGAGCCGTCCCACATGTGCGACTGGAAGAGCGGGTTCAGGCCCTTGGCGACACGCTCGGCCGAGACCTCCAGGAGCGGACGTACGTAGCCGTCCAGCTTGTCCTTGGGGCAGTGGTCCGTGTGCAGCGCGACGGTGATGCCGTACTTGGCGGCGACGACGTGGGCGAACTCGGCCAGGGCGACCGCGCCGGTGACCATGTCCTTGTTGTACTGGCCACCCAGGAACTCGGCACCGCCGGTGGAGATCTGGATGATGCCGTCGCTCTCGGCCTCCGCGAAGCCGCGCAGGGCAGCGTGCAGGGTCTGGGTCGAGGTCACGTTGATGGCCGGGTAGGCGAACTTGCCTGCCTTCGCCCGGTCGAGCATCTCGTTGTAGACCTCGGGGGTTGCGATGGGCATCTGTCCGCTCCTTGTGATGTGCGGGGTGTGCGATATGTGCTGGCCCTGACCTGGGGGCGACGTCATCGTCGCGGCCCATCTTTCCAGACTCTGCGCCCGGCTCCACCCTGCGGACGGACGAGGGGGCGGCTGTTTCACGTGAAACAGCCCCCCCCTCGGGGAAAGCACAGGTCAGAGCCGGTATACGAGGGCTCGGGGACCTGGGGCACCACTTTCGGAGTGCCCGTCAGGCGATCTTTCCAGGTCCCCCGGACCGGTTACGGCCGCGGTGACAGTCCGGGCATTCCGCCCGTTACGCCAGGCCCAGGTCTCCCAGCCGGTACCCCGTGAGGTAGGTCAGGCCCGCCTCGGCGATCGCGTCGGCCGCGCCCCGGTCGACGATCGTGGCCACGGCGACGACCTCGCCGCCCGCCTCGCGCACCGCCTCGACGGCCGTCAGCGGCGAACCGCCGGTGGTGGAGGTGTCCTCGACCACCAGGCAGCGGCGGCCCTTGACGTCCGTGCCCTCGATCCGGCGCTGCATGCCGTGCGCCTTCTGCGCCTTGCGCACGACGAAGGCGTCCAGGCGCTGCCCGCGCGCGGCCGAGGCGTGCAGCATCGACGTCGCCACCGGGTCGGCGCCGAGGGTCAGGCCGCCCACGCAGTCGAAGTCCAGGTCGGCGGTGAGGTCGAGCATGACCTGCCCGACCAGCGGCGCGGCCTCGCCGTCCAGGGTGATCCGGCGCAGGTCGATGTAGTAGTCGGCTTCCCGACCCGACGAGAGGGTCACCTTGCCGTGCACCACGGCCTTGTCCTTGATCTGCTGGAGCAGGTCAGCGCGTACGTCAGTCATGTCCGCCAGCTTAGAGGCGGCGCCAGCTCCAGGTCGTCGCGAGCTCCAGCGGGTCCACCGGCGTCACCAGCCTCGGGAGCGTGTTGAGGCCGTTGGGCGGGCCGGACTGGGGCTCCACGCACACCGCCTCCGCCTGCTCGTCGTAGACGACCACCCACTCGCTGCGGCTGGCCACCTTCAGCTCCAGCTGCTCCGGCCAGGTGAGGGTGACGTCGACGCCGTCGGGCATGCCGAAGCAGTCGTCCCACGGACCGGGCAGCGGGTCGATACGGCGGCCGGTCGGCAGGTGGTCGTCGCCGCGCTCCTCCTGCCAGGCGGGGGTGAACCCGAGCCGTACGTCCTCGCCGCCGAGGCTGCGCCGGAACCAGGGGTGCCAGCCGACCTGCGCGGGGAAGGAGTCGCCGTACGTCTCGACGCCCATGGTGAGCGTCAGCGCGTTCTCGGACAGCTCGAAGATCTGCGTGACGCGGCCGGTGTACGGCCAGGGGTCGGCCAGGTCGTACGTGAAGTGGGCCTCGGCGTGGCCGGACTCGGTCGCGCCGGTGCGGACGCGCTTCCAGGCGGTGTCGCGGCCGGTGCCGTGGATGGCGTGCGGCGGGGAGTTCAGCGGCAGCTGGTGCTTGGTGCCGCCGTTGCGGAACTCGCCGCGCTCGATGCGCCCGCACCAGGGGACCATCGGGAACGAGCCGTAGTGCTCGCCCTGGCGCAGCACCTCCGTACCGCCGATACGGAGGCTTTCGATCCGGCATCCGATGTCCGGACGGACCGTCAACTCGACGTCGCCGGCCGCCAGCCGGACACTCTTCTCGCTACTCACGCCCCCGACACTACTTGCGTCACCGCGCGCGCCGGCGCGCGCGCCGCCGTGTTGGCCTGAGTGGTGAGGTCAGCGGCGGCGGCGCAGCACGCGGCCGACCACCACGGCGGAGGCGAGCGCGAGGGCCGCGGCCGGGGCGACCCAGCGCAGGGTGGCCCCCGCACCGACGCCCGCCGGGGCGGGCACGGGCGCGTACCGCCCGCGCGGCGGCGCGTGGTCGACCTCCTCGGCGCTGCGCCCGATCATGGTCCGCCGCGCGTGCGCGGCCTCGGCGGGTACGTAGTCCGCGTCCCCGGGAAGATCGGACTCCTCCTCCGCGAGCGGATCGGGCGCGGGGGGCGGAACGACGGCGTCGAAGACGGAGTGGCCGGCGCCTTCCTCGGGCGCGCCGGAACCGGAACCGGACGTGGTGGGCCCGGTCGGCTCCGCCTCGGGCGCCGTGGCGTCCGCCTCGGGCGCGTCCCCGGCTCCCTTCCCCGCGCCCTCCGTGTCCGCGGCGAGCGCCGCGCCGAAGCGGTCCAGCAGGCGGGAGGCCGAGGCCCGGGCGCCTTCCGGGGTCGCCGTGGCCACGCGGCCGTCCGCCGTGGCCGTGGCGGTGAAGGACAGGCGGGTGCCCTTGGGCTCGGGGGCCAGGCGGAGGGTGAGGGAGAACTTCGCCGCGCCCGTGCCGCGCGCCTCCGTGCCCCGCGCCTCCACGCCGAACGTGTCCTCGTCGAGCTCGGTGATCCGCAGCGTGCCCCGGTAGGTGATCGTGTGTCCCTCGACGCGGAGCTTCAGCCGCCCGGCCACCGGTGGCTCGCCCGCGTCCTGCTGCAGGCCGGGGACGCAGCGGGCGACCCTCGCCGGGTCCCGCAGCGTCTGGCGGAGTGACTGGACCTCAACCGGAACGAACACCTCATGCTCCATGAAACGAGCCTACTCAGGGGTGGCCGTCCCGTCTGCGCAATCGCGGCGACCACTCACGCCGAGCCCCTCTCATCCCGTATAGCGCGGGTGCACCAGCGTCGACGGGGGCAGCTCGTCTCGGGGGCGCTCGTCCGCCAGGGGCTCCAGCTCGGGGGCGAGCGGGGCCCCCGGGGGGCCGGACGGCGAGGCCAGGACGAAGCCCCAGTCGTGCGGGGACTTCGTGGCGTCCGAGGCGCGGTCGGGGCCCGCCGTGAAGCCCGTGAGGCGGCCCGTCGCGCGGTACGGCACGGTCCACAGGCCCGCCGCCCGTACCGTCGACTCCACCGTCCAGTACGTGTGCGCCCGCGTCGCGACCGGGCCCGCGTGCACCACGATCCGCCCGCCCGGCGCCAGCACCCGCGCGGCGAGGCCGAAGAACTCCTCCGAGTAGAGCTTGGTGCTCGGGGTGATGCCCGGGTCCGGCAGATCGGAGACCACCACGTCGAACGGACCTGCCGACCGCCCCGGCCCCCGCAGCCAGCCGAACGCGTCCGCGACCACCGGCCGCACCCGCCGGTCCTCGTACGCATGGCCGTTCAGCGCCGACAGGGCCGGGTCGTGGCGCGCCAGGTCGACGACGCCCGCGTCGAGTTCGACCAGGGTCACCGAGCGCACGCCCGGGTGGCGCAGCGCCTCGCGCGCGGCGAGGCCGTCCCCACCGCCCAGGACCAGCACCCGCCCGTACGGGCCCGAGTCCATCGCGGGGCCCACGAGGGCCGAGTGGTAGCGGTGCTCGTCGCGGCCGCTGACGCGCAGCCGGCCGTCGAGGAAGAGGTCGAGCGGGCCGCCGGGGCCGTGTCCGGTGCGGCTGCCGGTGAGGACGATCTCCTGCACCCCGGTCTGCACCGCGACCCGCACCTGTCCCCCGTACACCGCGCGCCGCGCCGCCTGCTCGAAGGCGCCGACCAGTGCGGTCGTCGTCGCCAGGACCGCGAGGACCAGCACGTTCGCCGCGAAGAGCCACCATCGCGCGCGGGGCGTCAGATCGCGCCGGAACAGCCACAGGACCAGCGCGCCGCCCGCGACCGCGTTGACCGCGCCGGTCAGCAGCGCTCCCGTCAACTGGCCGAGCAGGGGCAGCAGGAGGAAGGGGAAGGCGAGGCCGCCGACGAGCGCTCCCACGTAGTCGGCGGCGAACAGGTCCGCGACCGTGCCGCCGGGGTCCTGCCGGGAGACCCGCTGGATCAGGGTCATCAGGAGCGGGATCTCCGCGCCGATGAGCACGCCGATCCCGAGCGAGAACGCCACCAGTGCGTACCTCGCGCCGCCGAACCAGGCGAACGTCGCGTACAGCACCATCGCCGAGCAGCCGCCGACCAGGGCGAGGGCCGCCTCGATGAGGCCGAAGCCGACGGCTGCGTGCAGCCGCAGCCGTTTGGCGAGCAGGGAGCCGATGCCCATGGCGAAGACCATCACGGACAGCACGACGGAGGCCTGGGTGACCGAGTCGCCGATCAAGTACGAGGCGAGGGCGACCAGTTCGAGTTCGTACACGAGTCCGCAGGCCGCGCAGATGAACACGGTGCCGAGCACGATGAACCGCGCGGTGCTGCGCCGGTGTGCCGGCGGCGGGATGCCACAGGGCAGGACGGACACAGACGGTTCGATCATGATGGGAACGCTACGTCACGACTCGCTGACATCTTGTCACCCACAAGAGTGCAACTAGCGCACTGCGGAGGGAATTACGGCCCTCCCAGTGGCGGTACGCCCCCTCCTGCCTGCACGCATTCTCACTGCCCGACGGGTGCCGCCATGCGGACACCGACCCTCGTACGGGTCACCACCAACTGCCCTTCCTGCGGGTACGCGTGCCAGGTCCGCCAGCGCACCTGGCCCTCGCAGCGCTGCGCGATCATCGCGGTGAACGCGTGCGGCGAGCCGGGAAACGTCCCCGCAAGGCCGTTGGGGTGGTCCGCGACCAGCGCGAGGAGCTCCTGGGCGCGCCCCGCGAACGAGCCCCGGGACAACGTCTCCACCCGCGCGGCGAACTCGTATTCCCACTCCCCGAGACGTTTCGCCACCCCGAGGGGCAGCGGTGTGCTGCTGCCGGGCATACAGGCGACGGTCTCCGAACAGGAGCCCTGCCCCTCTTCGAGGAGCACCTGGTGGGAGGCGCCGAGAAGCCTCAACTGGAGTTTGGCGCCGGAGAGTTCGAGGTCGAGGACGGCCAGCGCGGGCAGCGGCTCCCGGCCCAGAGCCCAGGCGAGGTCACTGGCACGCGTGTCGCTGTAGACGGTCTTGAGAGTCGTGAGCATGGGTGGGCTCCGCAAAACACACATGGGGAGGGTGGACGACCGGGGTCACCCCGGAACCGGTGCGAGGGAAGGGGGGACCGCCTGCCCAGGTCCGCCCGGTGGGGGGTCCGTGGACTGCGTTCCTCAACAGCGAGGGAACCATGAAGTGCGCGGCGCTCACAGCATTTTTACCCAACTTGACGTGGTTTCCATCCCCTGGGATGCAACACGGTTCAACTGTTCAACCGGAGGGTGCGCACGAAGGCGCCCGGCGGGTGTTGACCCACCGGGCGCGCGGAAGGGGCGTGCGGACGGAATCGGCTGCCCCGTGTCAGCCGCGACCGCCGCGAACGGTCAGCCGTACTCCCGCGAACCGGTCGGCCGGAGGGTCTTCGAACCGGTCGGCCGGAGCTTGTCCGAACCGTCGGGTGAGGCCTCTGCGATCCGTCGGCCGAGGCTTCTGTGAACCGTCAGCTGGAGCCGCCGCAGCCGCCGCCCCCGCAGGACGAACCGCCCCCGCAGGAGGAGTGGCCGCCGCCGCACGAGTGGCCGCCGTGGTGGCCGCCGCCGCTGCCGCCGCCGTCACCGGCCCACCAGGAACCGGACGAGCCGCCCGCCCCGGACGACCACGACCGCGCCCGGCCCCGGCGCCGGCGCCGGCGCCGACTGGAGATCTTGTCCGCGAGGAACCAGACCGTTACCAGGAAAGCCGCCCCGATGACATATCCCATCTCCCCCACCGTCCTTCGTCCTTCTCCCGTATGTGACAGGGGGATGCCCCCCGCCACCGGAAGCGAAAGCAGACTTGAGCAACTCCAGAGGTTCCGCGCAGGATGGCGGCCATGACCTCCAGCGCGCGCCCTCTCCTCAACCGCCGCCTCGCCGAGTTCGGCACCACGATCTTCGCCGAGATGTCCGCCCTCGCGGCGTCCACCGGAGCCATCAACCTCGGCCAGGGCTTCCCCGACACCGACGGCCCCGAGGAGGTGCGCGAGGCCGCCGTGCGGGCCCTGCGCGACGGGCGGGGCAACCAGTACCCGCCGGGCCCGGGCGTGCCCGAGCTGCGCACCGCGATCGCGGACCACCAGCTGCGGCGCTACGGGCTCGCGTTCGACCCGGACCGCGAGGTGCTGGTGACGGCGGGCGCCACCGAGGCGATCGCGGCCGCGCTGCTCGCCCTGGTGGAGCCGGGGGACGAGGTGATCGCCCTGGAGCCGTACTACGACTCGTACGCGGCGTGCATCGCCATGGCGGGCGGCACCCGCGTCCCGGTGACGCTGCGCCCCGAGACCGTCGACGGCGGGCAGCGGCGCTTCGCGCTCGACCTCGACGAGCTGCGCGCCGCCGTCACCCCGCGCACCCGCCTCATCCTGCTCAACACCCCGCACAACCCCACCGGAACCGTGGTCACGCGCGCGGAGCTGACGGCGGTGGCGGAGCTGGCGTGCGAGCGGGACCTGCTGGTGGTGACCGACGAGGTGTACGAGCACCTGGTCTTCGACGGCGAGCACGTGCCGCTGGCGACGCTGCCGGGGATGCGCGGGCGCACACTCACGATCGGCTCGGCGGGCAAGACTTTCTCGTTCACCGGCTGGAAGGTCGGCTGGGCCACCGGTGCGCCCGAGCTGGTCGCGGCCGTCCGCTCGGCCAAGCAGTTCCTGACGTACGTGGCCTCCGGGCCCTTCCAGTACGCGGTCGCCGAGGCGCTGCGGCTGCCGGACGCGTACACCGACGGGATGCGCGAGGACCTGCGCGGCAAGCGGGACCTGCTGAGCGAGGGCCTGGCGGCGGCGGGCTTCGCGGTGTACCGCCCGGCGGGCACGTACTTCGTCACCACCGACATCCGCCCGCTGGGCGAGGAGCTCTCGCACGGCGGCGACGGCTTCGCCTTCTGCCGGGCGCTGCCGGAGCGCTGCGGGGTGGTGGCGATTCCCAACGCCGTCTTCTACGACCACCGGGACGCGGGCGCGCCTTTCGTCCGATTTGCCTTCTGCAAGAGGGAGAGTGTGCTCGAAGAGGCCGTCTCCCGGCTGAAGGCGCTCGCGGGCTGAGCTCGCGGACCGGCAGGCCCACGGGAGCGACTACGCGCGCCCGGAGGTGCACCCTGTCCGCCGAGATCACCGCCCTCGCACGCCGGTCCGGCACCGCCCTGTCCACGCCGCGCCGGCTGACCGCGCTGCGCCGGGCGGCCCCCGCGCTCGGGCTGTTCGCCGCCGTCCGGCTCAGCGGGATGCTGTGCCTGGCGGGGTGGGCCTGGCATCTGGGGCGCTCGCCGCGCGCGCTGCTCGCGACGACGTGGGACGCCGACTGGTACATCAAGATCGCGGCGAACGGCTACGGGCGGACGCTGTACTGGCCGGGCGGGGTGGTCCAGAGCGACCTGGCGTTCTTCCCCCTCTACCCGACCCTGCTGCGGGCGGTGACGACGTTCCTGCCGGTGGCGGGCGGCACGGCCGGGCTGCTGGTCTCCTGGACGGCGTCGGCCGCGGCGGCCTGGGGGATCTACGCGGTCGGCGACCGCCTGGCGGGCCGCCGCACGGCTACGGCTCTCGTCCTGCTGTGGGGCCTGCTGCCGCACTCCATCGTGCTGTCCATGGCGTACACCGAGCCGGTGATGACGGCGCTGGCCGCCTGGTCGCTGTGGGCGCTCCTGGAGCGGCGCTGGCTGTGGGCGGGCGCCCTCGCGGCCCTGGCGGGCCTCTCGCGGCCCAACGCGGTCGCGGTGGCCTCAGCGGTCACGGTGGCGGCCGCGGCGGCGCTGTGGCGCGGCGGGCGGGGCGTACGGCGGGACTGGCGGGTGTGGGCGGCGGGGCTGGCGGCGCCGCTCGGCTGGTGCGGATACGTCCTGTCGGTCGGCGCCCGAAAAGGTGATCCGCTGCGCGGCTACTTCGCGGTCCAGGCCGCCTGGACGTCGCGGTTCGACTTCGGCCGGGGGACGCTGCGCTTCGTACGGAAGCTGGCGACCGGGCCGTACGACCTCGGCTACACGATGGCGTTCCTGATCACGGCGGCGGCCCTGCTCCTGTTCACCCTGTTCCTGCTGGAGCGCCCGCCCCTGCCCGTGCTCGTCTACACGGCGGTGCTGGTCCTGATCACGATCGGCGGCTCGGGGTTCTTCGAGTCCAAGCCGAGGTTCCTGCTGCCCGCGTTCCCGCTGCTGCTGCCGCTGGCGGCCGCACTGGCGAAAGCCCGGCCCAGGGCGGCGGTCCCGGTGACCGCGGCCCTGGCCGGGCTGTCGTTCGCGTACGGGGCGTATCTGCTGACGCTGGCCCCGATGGCGCTGTGAAGCGGTGAAGCTGTGAAGCGGTGAAGCGGTGAGCGCCGTGCGTCAGGCGTCGTCGCCGGGGGCGTCGCCCTCGTCGTCGCCCTCGGCCTCCTCGGCGGCCTTCTCCAGGCCGAGCTGCTCCACGAGCCACTTGTCGAACTCGATCGAGGCGCGGACCCAGCTGACGGTCGACGACACGAAGTGCTCAAGGGCGACGCCGGTGCCGATCAGCATCTGCGCCTCACCGATGAGGCGGACGGCGCCGTCGTCGTGGGTGTGCGTGTAGACCTTGGGCCACAGGGTGCGGCGGTTCCAGTCGTCGATCGTCTCCAGCAGCGCGAGCTTGTCGTCGATGCTGTGCGGGCGGTCGTAGAAGGTCCGCACCGAGAAGACCTGCTGGTCGTCCTCGCCACGGAACATGAAGTACGTGCGGAACTCCTCCCACGGCGCGGCGAGGTCGCCCTCGTCGTCCACGACGTACTTGAGCTCCATCTGTTCCAGGAGCTGCTTGACCAGATCCTGGTCGGGTACGACGGGCCCGGCCGGTCCACCGGTGGGCTGCGGGCCGGGCTGAGCCCCGAAATTCGGAATCGAGGACGGGTCGATGCTCATCGTGAATCTTCCTTCGTACGGTTCCGGTCATCCTCTCCCATGCCGGGCGGGGGCTGGCAACCCCCGCCACGGGTATCCGCTGACGGCTGACCGAATCCCGGCGCGCGGGCCGGTTCGGGGCCTGTCCCAGGGCCTGTCCGGTGGATCTGGTCGGCTTCGGCCCTGGGTGCCTTTTCGGTGCTGGTGAGCGGGTGTCTGGTGCGTCCAGCTGCAAGGCGGAGGATCGAGGCGACGCGGAGCGTCGGTGATTGACGACAACGCCGCAGATGGGCGTGCCGGACACCCGCGTGCCGACCAGATCCACCGGCCAGGCCCTACAGGCTCTTTCCGGTCGCCGCGCCCACGATCAGCCCCTCCCCGAACCGGTCGACGCGGACCGTGTCGCCGTCCTTGACCTCGCCCGCCAGAATCTCCTTGGCGAGGCGGTCGCCGATGGCGGTCTGGATGAGGCGGCGCAGGGGGCGGGCGCCGTAGGCCGGGTCGTTGCCCTCCTCGGCCAGCCAGGCCAGGGCCTCGGGGGTGACCTCCAGGGTGAGGCGGCGGTCGGCCAGGCGCTTGGCCAGGCGGGCGATCTGGAGCTCCGCGATGTGGGCCAGCTCGTCCTTGGTGAGGGCCGAGAAGACCACCAGGTCGTCCAGGCGGTTCAGGAACTCGGGCTTGAAGGAGGCCCGGACCATCTCCAGGACCTGTCGTTTCTTCTCTTCCGCGCTGGTCAGCGGCTCTACCAGATACTGGCTGCCCAGGTTCGACGTAAGCACCAGGATGGTGTTGCGGAAGTCGACCGTACGGCCCTGGCCATCGGTGAGACGGCCGTCGTCGAGGACCTGGAGGAGCACGTCGAAGACCTCCGGGTGCGCCTTCTCGACCTCGTCGAGCAGGACCACGCTGTACGGGCGGCGGCGGACGGCCTCGGTGAGCTGGCCGCCCTCCTCGTACCCCACGTACCCGGGCGGGGCGCCGACCAGGCGGGCCACGCTGTGCTTCTCGCCGTACTCCGACATGTCGATGCGGACCATCGCCCGCTCGTCGTCGAAGAGGAAATCGGCCAGTGCTTTGGCCAGTTCTGTTTTACCCACGCCCGTCGGGCCGAGGAAGAGGAACGAGCCCGTGGGGCGGTCGGGGTCCGCGATGCCCGCCCTGGTACGGCGGACCGCGTCCGAGACCGCGCGGACCGCCTCGCCCTGGCCGATCAGCCGGCGGCCCAGCTCGTCCTCCATGCGCAGCAGCTTCTGCGTCTCGCCCTCCAGGAGGCGGCCGGCCGGAATGCCGGTCCAGGCGCCGACCACGTCGGCGATGTCGTCGGGGCCGACCTCGTCCTTGACCATGGTGTCCTTGGACGCCTCCTGCTCGGCCTCGGACGCCTCCTCCAGCTCGCGCTCCAGGGTCGGGATCTCGCCGTACAGCAGCTTGGAGGCGGTGTCGAAGTCGCCGTCGCGCTGGGCGCGCTCGGCCTGGCCGCGCAGGTCGTCGAGGCGCTCCTTGAGCTCACCGACCCGGTTCAGGCCCTCCTTCTCCTTCTCCCAGCGGGCGGTGAGGCCGCGCAGCTCCTCCTCCTTGTCGGCGAGGTCGCGGCGGATCTTCTCCAGGCGCTCCTTGCTCGCCGCGTCCGTCTCCTTGGAGAGGGCCAGCTCCTCCATGCGCAGCCGGTCCACGGCCCGCTGGAGCTCGTCGATCTCCACGGGGGAGGAGTCGATCTCCATGCGCAGGCGCGAGGCGGCCTCGTCGACCAGGTCGATCGCCTTGTCGGGCAGGAAGCGGGAGGTGATGTAGCGGTCGGACAGGGTCGCGGCCGCCACCAGCGCGCTGTCCGCGATCTGCACCTTGTGGTGCGCCTCGTACCGGCCCTTGAGGCCGCGCAGGATCGCGATGGTGTCCTCGACCGTGGGCTCCGCGACCAGGACCTGCTGGAAGCGGCGCTCCAGGGCGGGGTCCTTCTCGATGCGCTCGCGGTACTCGTCGAGCGTCGTCGCACCCACCATCCGCAGCTCGCCCCGGGCCAGCATCGGCTTGAGCATGTTGCCCGCGTCCATGGCCGAGTCGCCGCCGGCGCCCGCGCCGACGACCGTGTGCAGCTCGTCGATGAACGTGACGATCTGGCCGTCGCTCGCCTTGATCTCGGAGAGGACGGTCTTCAGTCGCTCCTCGAACTCGCCCCGGTACTTCGCCCCCGCCACCATCGCGCCGAGGTCCAGCGAGACGAGCCGCTTGTTCTTCAGGGACTCCGGGACGTCGCCCTTCACGATCCGCTGGGCCAGGCCCTCCACGACCGCGGTCTTGCCGACGCCGGGCTCACCGATGAGCACCGGGTTGTTCTTGGTGCGCCGGGAGAGCACCTGCACCACCCGGCGGATCTCCTGGTCCCGGCCGATGACCGGGTCGAGCTTGCCCTCGCGGGCCGCTGCCGTGAAGTCCGTGCCGAACTTCTCCAGGGCCTTGTACTGGCCCTCGGGGTCGGGGGTTGTCACCCGCCGTCCTCCTCGTACTGTCTCGAATGCCTCAAGGAGCTTCTTCGCGGTCGCGCCCTGCTGGGCGAGCAGCTCGCCGGTCCGGCCGCCCTTGGCGGCGAGGCCGATGAGCAGGTGCTCGGTGGAGAGGAAGTCGTCGCCCAGCTCCTTGGCGCGCTGCGCGGCGTCGGTGATGACGGCCAGCAGTTCGCGGTCGGGCTGGGGCGGGGCGACCGTGGACCCGGTCACGCTGGGCAGCGCGGCGAGCAGCCGCTCCGCCCCGGACCGTACGGCGGCCTGGTCGGCGTCGACGGCCGCCAGCAGGTCGACGATGTTCTCGTTCTCCTCGCCCGTCAGGAGGGCGAGGAGCAGATGCGCGGCCGTCAGGTCCGGGTGCCCGTCGGACACGGCCCGGTTGCTGGCCGCGTTGATCGCGTCCCGGCTCTTGTTGGTCAGCTCGGCGTCCACGTGCGGTCTCTCCTCCTCGGCGTAGGGGTCCGAACTCCATGACCCGTCCAGCGTACATAAAGTTGAGCCGATTCCGCTCAAGGTAGGGGGGCCGGGTTCGGCGTAGATTTCCGCGCATGACCACGGACACGGCCGCCGCCCCGGCCCCCCGCCCGCGTACCCCGCTGGACCCCCGGCAGCCCGATCCGGCCTACCTCAGCTTCTGGCGCGAGCGGCACTTGTGCACGCTGACGACCCCGCGCCCGGACGGCAGCCCGCACCTGGTGCCGGTGGGGGTCACCTACGACCCGGAGGCCGGGGTCGCGCGGGTGATCACCAACAGGTCGAGCAAGAAGGTCGCGAACGTGCTGGCCGCCGGGGCGGAGGGGGCGCGTGTGGCGGTCTGCCAGGTGGACGGGCGCCGCTGGGCCACGCTTGAGGGCCGGGCCTACGTACGTACGGAGCCGGGGCCGATCGCCGAGGCGGTGGCGCGGTACGCCGAGCGGTACGGGCGGGTGCCGCGCGAGAACCCGGACCGGGTGCTGATCGAGATCGTCCTGGAGCGGGCGATGGGCAACGGCTGAGCGCGGGCGCCGCTGCGTGCGTGCGCGCGCAGCACAGCGGCGCCACCGTGTTCAGGTCCACGGTGGCGCCGCTGTGTGGGGGAAGCGCCTGAGCGATTTACAACGACGGGGGAATCGCTTCAGGCGCTGCGGGGGGTGGCGGTAGATGACTCGGGGTCGAACAGTTGGTGGTCACGCTGGTCCAGATTGACGAACACCATGCCGTACCGCACGGCACAGCGAATCGGCTGCGGCGCCCCTCGTGGCCGGCGAAGGCACCGGTAGGCACGGACGTCCTCGTCGTCCTCACGCGCGACCAGGATCGGCTCGCCGAACAGGGTGACCATCAACGAATCGCCGCTATGGGGAATAGCCGTGACGAGGTCGATGAAGTGCCACCCCGAGCGGTAGGCCGTGGCCATCTCGCGCCGGAAGACCCGGTCGTCCGGCGGGAGGCTCATGCGCCGACACCCGCGGGCGCGACCTCCCAGGTGGGCTCACCCGGAGAAGCCAGGACCCGCGTCACCGGCTTGTGCTCCCAGGTGGGCTCTCCCGGAGCCGCTACGGTTCCGTGGGACGGCTTGCTCTCCCACGTGGGTTCCCCACTCGCGGCGAGAGCGCAAAGAGCAGCCGTGACAACGGCTATAGCGCTAAGTGCTCGAACCATCCTGCTCATGGCCGATCTCCACCTCTTTATGATCATTCCCTCCCCCCGCGCATAAGACGATGGCTCACTCTGAGCGCTTCCACCAGCGAGGCCAGGCATCATGTTCCTGTAATTCAGGAGTATGAGGGGGGTGTAATCCGGTTGTATCAGGGGCACTTCGGACATAGTCATGGCCCTACAGACCTGTGCGAGATGGGCAAGACCCTCTACGGCACCGCGTTGCGTACCGGCGGAATAACTCGCACGGAAGCCCAGGCCGCTCCCTGTCTCATCGATCTCGCGCTGCTGCGGCCCGATGCGGAGGACGCGGAGCAGCTGCGGCCGGTCCCTCCCTCGGTCGTCCTGAACCAGCTCGTGCAGCCGCTCGAACGCGAGATCCAGGAGCGCAGGAAGCTGTCGATGTCGCTGGCCAGTACTTTCGAGCCATTCATGGCCATCACCAGCGAAGACGCGGCAAGCACCCATGCGATCACGGTCCTTGAGGGGCTCGAACTCATCAACGCGACGCTGGACCGCGTCATCGACGAGTGCACCAAGGAGCTGCTCACCATCCAGCCCGGCAGCGGGCGCAGACCCGAGACCCTGGAGTCGGGCCTGCGCCGGGTCCAGCCGCTGCTCGACCGGGGCGTCGGCATGCGCACCCTCTATCAGCACACCTCCCGCCACCACTCCGCGACGATCGGATACGTGGAGCGCATCGCGCCGTACGGGCTGGAGGTCCGCACGCTGGAAGAGATCATCGACCGGCTGATCATCGTGGACCGCCGGGTCGCCTTCATCCCCGCGCGCAGCGACCGCCGGGTCGCGCTCGAACTGCGGCACGAGGGCCTGGTGCAGTATCTGGTCGGCGTCTTCGACCAGTTCTGGCTGCACGCGGTGCCGTGGGAGGAGGAAGTCCCGTACGCCCAGAAGGCGGAGGGCATCACGGGCGTCCAGCGCTCCATCGCCAAGCTCCTGGTGGAGGGGCACGTGGACGACTCGATCGCACGCCGGCTCGGTATGAACGTACGGACCTGCCGCGCGCACATCGCCAAGCTGAACGCCGCCCTCGGCAGCGGCAGCCGCGCCCAGCTCGGCTATCTCATCGCCCAGTCCGGAATCCTGGAGCAGGACAACTGAACGCGCTTCCCACCCACGAGCCCGAAGAGCCGCTCGTGGAGTTCGACCCCGTCGCCGGTGCCGTCACCGTCTCCGGCGACGGTCTCCCCCGCGTCGAGCTGCGCCGCACCGGCGGCGAGCCGGACGCGCACACGCCGGTCGGCACCCGTGCCGCCGACCGGCTGGCGCTCACCGTCGACGGCGAACCGGCCGGTCTCGACCCGGCCAGGGGGCGGCTGACCCGGCGCTCCTACCGGGTCGACGCGGTCTGCGGCGCCGTCCGCTACCGGCTCGTCCCCGACTCGCCGGCGGGCAGCCGCCTGCTGCGCGAGGGCCGCCGCCTCGGCACGCTCCAGTGCGACGGGGACGGGCGCGTCGACGCGGAGTGGCGCGAGGACGCGAAGGTGCTGCCGCTGGACGTGTGCGTCGGGTACGCGCTGGCGGCCGCGTTCGGCACGGGGGCGCAGCCGATGTGGATGACGGCGATCGACATCGGGGCGGACCTGCTGGACTGAGGCCGCCGCTTCCAGCCCGGTGTTTGTCCGCGGACCGTGCTGGGTTGCTCGCGCAGTTCCCCGCGCCCCTGACCACCTAGG